>NZ_JBFUFC010000033.1:0-27029 GCF_056403635.1 Microbacterium sp. P2_F9
CCCCGGAGACGTGCACGTACAGGACCGCCGCGGCCACGGCGTCGCCGGACCCGGCATCCGAGGCCGCGGGATCGATGGCGACGACATCCACCGGCGCGGCGGCACCGCGCAGGATCCCGATGCCGACGGTGATCGCGAGCGCAGCCAGGACGACCACGATCGCGGCGCCGACGCCGAACCGCCTGCGGTCGCTGGGAGAGTCGTCGACCGGGGCCACCCGCCCACGCTAGGAGCGTGGGCGGCGCGGACTGCGGTCACGTCACGTCACTCGTGGACCGGGCGCGGCGCCCGGCCGCTTGGGGAGGAGCGCTCAGCGCGTGCTGAAGCTCACGACCTTCGGCGGCCGCACGACCGCGCGAGTGATCTCGCGACCTGACAGTGAACGCACGACATGCGCGTCGTTGCGAGCGAGCAGCTCCAGCGCGGCGGCGTCGATGCGAGCGGGCACCTCGAGGGTCGCGCGCACCTTGCCGTCGATCTGCACGACCGCGGTCACGGTGTCTTCGACCAGCAGCATCGGATCCGGCTGGCGCCACGGCACCAGCCCGACGAATCCGTCGTAGCCGAGGATCTCCCACATCTCCTCCGCGGTGTGCGGGGCGAACAGGTCGAGCACCATCGCGGTGGCCTCGGCGGCCTCGCGCACCGCGGGGTCCGCGGGGCCGGCGCCGGTGTCGATCGCCTTCCGAGTCGCGTTCACGAGCTCCATCAGGCGCGCCACGACGACGTTGAACTTCGTCTGCTCGACGAGCCCTGGGGCATCCGCCAGCAGGCGGTGCGTGACGCGGCGCAGCGCCGGATCGCCGTCCGCCCACTTGACGTCCGGGTGGCTCGAGACATCGCTCGCGACGCGCCAGGCGCGCGCGAGGAACTTCTGCGCACCGGTGGTCGAGACGTCCTCCCAGTTGATGTCGTCTTCGACCGGACCGGCGAAGGCGATCGCGACGCGCACGGCATCGGCGCCCGGGTCGATCATGCTCGAGGCGAACTCGACGAGGTTGCCCTTGCTCTTGSACATCTTCGAGCCGTCGAGCAGCACCATGCCCTGGTTGATGAGGCTCGAGAACGGCTCGGTGAAGTCCACGTAGCCCATGTCGAAGAGCACCTTGGTGATGAACCGCGCGTACAGCAGGTGCAGGATCGCGTGCTCGACACCGCCGATGTAGGAGTCGACGGGGGCCCAGCGGTCGGCTTCGCGCCGCGGGAACGCCTGCGTCGGGTCGTTCGGGGCGAGGAACCGGAGGAAGTACCAGGAGCTGTCGACGAACGTGTCCATCGTGTCGGGGTCACGGAGGGCGGGCTCCCCCGTCTCGGGATCGACGGTGCTCATCCACTCGGTCGCCGCGCCCAGCGGCGACGTGCCCTTGGGCGTGAGGTCGAGTCCCTCGACGTCCGGCAGCGTCAGCGGAAGCTGGTCCTCCGGAACCGGGACGATCCGCCCGTCCGCGGTGTGGATCATCGGAATCGGCGTGCCCCAGAAGCGCTGACGCGAGATGAGCCAGTCGCGCAGGCGATACGACTTCGCCGCGCGACCGGCGCCGGCCGCAGCCAGCTCCTCCGTGATCCGGGCGATCGCGTTGCGCTTGGACAGCCCGTTCAGCGACCCGGAGTTGATCATCCGGCCATCGCCGGAGAGCGCGACACCCGTCCGCGCAGGGTCGAGATCGGAGACGGATGCCTCGTCCGTGCCCGGATCGATCGGCGCACCGTGCTCGTCCAGCTCGATGACCGGGATCGCACCGGTCACCGGTGCGGTCGTGTCGACGACGACGCGCACCGGCAGATCGAACGCACGGGCGAAGTCGAGGTCGCGCTGGTCGTGCGCGGGCACGGCCATGACGGCGCCGTGGCCGTAGTCGGCGAGGACGTAATCCGCCGCCCACACCGGCAGCCGCTCGCCGTTGATCGGGTTGATCGCGTAGCGGCCGAGGAACACCCCGGTCTTGGGGCGGTCGGTGCTCTGCCGCTCGATCTCGGTCTGCTTCCCGACCTGCTCGAGGTAGGTCTGGAAGCGCGTCCGCACGTCGGCGTCCGCGCCCGCGACCAGCTCGGTCGCCAGGTCGCTGTCGGGGGCGACCACGAAGAACGTCGCGCCGTGCAGCGTGTCGGGACGGGTCGAGAAGACGGTGACCCGGTCGGCACGCCCCTCGATCTCGAACTCGATGTCCGCGCCGACCGAGCGGCCGATCCAGTTGCGCTGCATCCGGATGACCTTCGACGGCCAGAAGCCCTCGAGCTGGTTCAGGTCATCGAGCAGCCGGTCGGCGTACTCGGTGATCTTGAAGTACCACTGCGTGAGCTTCTTCTTGACGACCTCGGCGCCGCAGCGCTCGCAGTGCCCGTCGACGACCTGCTCGTTCGCGAGCACGGTCTGGTCGTTGGGGCACCAGTTGACCGGGCTGTCCTTGCGGTATGCCAGGCCCCGCTCGTACAGGCGCTGGAACAGCCACTGGTTCCAGCGGTAGTACTCCGGGTCGCTCGTGTGCAGGATCCGCGACCAGTCGTACGAGGAGCCGTACTCGCGGAAGCTCTTCTTGTGCTGCTCGATGTTCGCGTAGGTCCACTCGCGCGGATCGGCGCCGCGCTGGATCGCCGCGTTCTCGGCCGGCAGGCCGAACGAGTCCCACCCGATCGGGTTGAGGACGTTGTAGCCGCGGTGCCGCCAGAAGCGGGCCACGACGTCGACGTACGCGTAGCTCTCGGCGTGGCCCATGTGCAGGTCGCCGGACGGGTACGGGAACATGCCGAGCACGAACTTGCGCGGGCGGGTGTCTTCGCTGCCGCCGGCACGGAACGGGTCGGCCTCGGCCCAGCGCTCCTGCCACTTCTGCTGGATGGCGTAGGCGTCGAATGCGCCTTCCGCGGGCACGGCAACGTCTGCGGGCATGTTCTGACTCACGGAGGGGTACCAATCGAAGAAGGTCGAGACGTGCGAACACGTCCTTCCAGGTTACCGGACCCGTCGAATCCGTTCCGGTTCCTGATCCTCACCAGCCGGGAGGAAGGATGCCGCCGATCGCGGCCAGCGGCCCCCGCGCTTTGATGCCCACCTCAGCGACTTCGGCCGCGGCATCCGATCTCCACGTGATCCCTCCGCCGGCGCCGACGTAGGCGCCGCCGGAGTGGGTCACGATCGAGCGGATCACCATCGCGAGGTCGAGGGCGCCGTCGTCGCCGACCCAGCCGAAGCACCCGGCGAAGACGCCCCGCGGGCCGCCCTCGAGGTCGTGGAGGATCGTCATCGCCGAGAGCTTGGGCGCCCCGGTCATGCTCCCCGCGGGGAACGCGGCGTCGAGCAGATCGCCGATGGTCTGCCCGGCGCGGATGCTGCCGGAGACGGTGCTCACGAGCTGGTGCACCGCCGGGTAGCTCTCCACCGCGAAGAGCCGCTCGACGACGATCGTGCCGGGATCGGACACCCGTGAGAGGTCGTTGCGCATGAGATCGACGATCATGACGTTCTCGGCGCGCTCCTTCTCGCTGCCGATGAGCTCCTGCACCAGGGCGTCATCTTCGGCCGCGTCCGCACCGCGGGGGCGGGTGCCCTTGATCGGGTTGGTGCGCACCGTGCCGTGGCCCACCTCGAGGAACCGCTCCGGGCTCGCGCTGGCGAGCGCGACTGCGCCGGCGCGGATGAGCCCGCCGTGATGAGCGGGCGTGGCCGCGCGCAGACGCAGATACGCCTCGTCGGGATCGACGGATGCCGTGACCTCGAACCGCGTCGTCAGGCACAGCTGGTACGCATCACCCTCGCGGATCGCATCCCGGCAGCGCTCGATAAGCCGCGCGTACTCGCTGGGCGAGTGGCGCGACGCGACGGCGGACGGATTCGGATGCCGCGGCTCCGGGTCGCTCTCCGCCGCCCACGTGCCGACCTCGGCGGCGAAGCGGCCGGCGTCTGACGCCGGGGCGACCGCCCACACCCGCCCGGCCGCATGGTCGAAGGCCACGAAGCGGTCGACGCGGAGCCAGAGCTCCTGCGGCACCGGGTCCGCGGACGCAGCGACCGGGGCGCCCGCGCGGGCCGCGGCATCCTCGTATCCCAGCCAGCCGATCCACCCGCCCCGAAAGGGACCTGCCGTCCACTCGTCGGCGGCGGACTGCGCCGGCGCGCAGGAGAGCGCGCGGATGACGTCGGTGTCGGTGGCACGGACGCCGCTGCCGATCCAGCTCCAGCCGGAGATCGCGCCCGGCCCGGCGTCGAGCCAGAAGGCGTTCTCAGCCGTTCCGGGACCGCCGACGAACGCCCGTGCCGGGTCGATCCAGCCCGGCAGCGGGACGGCGACGAGCGGCTGAGGCACGAATCCAGAGTAGGGGCGGGCCGAGCGGCTTAGGCTCGGGGCGTGAACGAGTTCCTCACGTGGCTGCTCGACGCCGTGCAGAGCGTCGATCCGCTCGTGCGAACGCTCGTGGCGGGGTTCGCGATGATGCTCGAGACCAGCATCCTCGTGGGCCTGGTGGTTCCCGGCGACACGATCGTCATCGTTGCGGCCACCGCGGTCGCCTCCCCGCAGGAGGCCATCCTCCTCGGGGTCGCCGTGGTCATCGGCGCTCTGATCGGCGAGAGCATCGGCTTCTGGCTGGGGCGGGTCCTCGGACCCCGGATCCGGGACTCGCGCCTCGGCCGGCGGATCGGCACCGACAAGTGGGAGCGCTCGGAGCGATATCTGCAGCGCCGCGGCGGCCCGGCGATCTTCCTGTCCCGCTTCCTGCCGGTGCTGCACTCACTCGTGCCGCTGACCGTCGGGATGAGCGGGTTCCGGTATCGCCGGTTCCTGGCCTGGACGGCGCCCGCCTGCGTGCTGTGGGCGACCCTCTACATCACGGTCTCCGCCCTCGCCGCGGGCACCTACCGCGATCTGGCGGATCGCCTGCACTACGCCGGCTACATCTTCGTCGGCGTCATCGTGCTCTTCCTGGTGCTCATCTACGCCGGCAAGAAGCTCATCGAACGCCTCGAACACCGGCATCTCGTCTCGGATGACGACACACTCACACGCCCCGTCAAGGGGGACGTGGAAGACTGAGGGGATGCCCTCCTCCGCTCCGGCCCGCGCCAAGGTGCACTGGCTTGCCCGTCTGGAGTACCGCTTTCACTCGTGGCGGGAACGCCGTGGTCGCGCGCGCGGGCAGCTGCCGACGGTCATGCCCCTCCCGGGCTATGGGGGCGTCGACTGGGTGCGGGTGCTCGGGCGGGTGATGATCGTGCCGCCGGTCAAGCCCACCGGCACCGGCGTGTACGCGAGCGTGCGCGGCTGGCGCAGCTTCGTCTCGGTGCCGATCGGGTTCGCCCAGGTGTCGATCACGGTCGCCGGCGTCACCCACGAGGTCGTCGCCGATCGGGGCGGCGTGATCGACACAGTGATTCCGACGCGGCTCGAGCCTGGCTGGCAGACCCTGACGATGTCCGTGGAGGGCGCCGAGCCCATCGAGAGCCAGGTCTTCATCGTCGGACCCGACATCCGGTTCGGGGTCGTGTCCGACGTCGATGACACCGTCATGGTGACGGCGCTCCCCCGCCCCCTCCTGGCCGCCTGGAACTCCTTCGTCATCGACGAGCACGCGCGCCAGCCGGTGGCCGGCATGGCGGTGCTGATGGAGCGGCTGACCCGCGAGAATCCAGGATCCCCGGTCATCTACCTCTCCACCGGAGCTTGGAATGTCGCTCCGACCCTCATCCGGTTCCTGCGCCGGCATCTCTTCCCGCCGGGCGCGGTGCTGCTCACGGACTGGGGCCCGACGCACGACCGCTGGTTCCGCAGCGGCATGGTGCACAAGCTGACCAACCTCCGCCGGCTCGCCCAGGAGTTCCCCCAGGTCAAGTGGCTCCTCGTCGGCGACGACGGGCAGCACGACGACGAGATCTACACGACCTTCACGCGCGAGCATCCCGCCAACGTGGTCGGCGTCGCCATCCGGCGACTCTCGCCCGCAGAGGCGGTCCTCGCCGGCGGTCGCACCGCGGTCGATGACCACTCCGCGGCCACGGTGCCCTGGGTGACCGAATCGGATGGCGCTGGTCTCCTCGAGCGGCTCGAAGAGGTCCACGTCCTGGGCGACTGAGCGTCCGACCCCGCGCGTAGGCTGGTTCGCATGTGCGGAAGATTCGTCGTGGCCAATGTGGGCGAAGAGCTCGTGGGCGTGCTGCGCGTCGACCTCGCGGGCGATGACCTGCCCGCGCCGTCATACAACGTCGCCCCCACCAGCCAGGTCGCGATCGTGCTCGACTCGGCCAAGACCGAACCGCCGACGCGCCGGCTCGAATCGGCGCGCTGGGGTCTGGTCCCGTCCTGGGCGAAAGACGTCTCGATCGGCGCCAAGGCGTTCAACGCCCGCTCCGAAGAGCTGGAAGACAAGCCCATGTTCCGCAAGGCGCTCGAGAAGCGCCGCGCGGTGGTGCCGGCATCCGGGTATTACGAGTGGAAGACCGTCGACGGGCAGAAGATCCCGCACTACATCCACCCCGCCGATGACGGGCCGCTGTTCTTCGCGGGCCTTTACGAGTGGTGGAAGGATCCGGCGAAGACCGACGACGATCCCGCCAAGTGGCTGCTGAGCTTCACGATCCTCACCCGCGACTCGATCGGGCGGCTCGGCTCGATCCACGACCGCATGCCGCTGTTCCTCGACGGCGACTTCGCCGACGCCTGGCTCGACCCGACGACCGACAATGTGCGCGACATCCTCGATGCCGCGATCGACGCCGCCCCCGACGTCGCCGAGACCCTCGACGATCACGTCGTGTCGAAGGCGGTGGGGAATGTGCGCAACAACTCCCCCGAGCTCATCGAGCCCGCGGGTCCCGCGATGCCTGCTCTCGACGTGTGACCAGCCGCACTGCCGTGCCCGGCGCCGTCGTCATCGCGACGGATGTCTGGCGCGCCCGCGAAGACGCGCATCATGCCAGGGCCGATGCGCTCACCGCGGCGCACCGCGAACGGGCGTCGCGCGGCGAGAAGCATCCCGTAGAGGATTTCCTCTTCACCTACTACTCGTACAAGCCCTCCGTGCTGCGCCGCTGGCACCCTGGCTCCGGCGTCGAACTCGCGGATGCCGCGACCGAGCCGCGCGCCCAGTGGCGCTGGTACCGTCCGGGCCGTGCCGCCGGGTCGATCGAGGTGGATGCCGCCGCCTTCCGCGCCGACCGCGGCCTGCTCATGACCGGCGTGGAGCGGATCCTCCTGGCCACTGCCGAACGGTCCGCGAGCTTCGGCTGCTTCGGACTCCACGAGTGGGCGATGGTCTACCGCCAGTCCGAGCATCGGCACTCCACGCCGCTGCGGCTCGGCCAGACCGGCACCGATGCGGTGGTCGACGCGCACGAGCTGCGCTGCACGCACTTCGACGCCTATCGGTTCTTCACGCCGGAGGCGGTCCCCCGCAATCTGACCCCGCTCTCGCGTGACAGCCAGGCCGGCTCCGAGCAGCCCGGCTGCCTGCACGCCGGCATGGATCTGTACAAGTGGTCGGTCAAACTCGGACCGCTCGTGCCGGGCGAACTGCTGCTCGACGCATTCGAACTGGCACGCGACATCCGGATCCTCGACATGCGCGCGTCGCCCTACGACCTCGCGGACCGGGGCTACGCGCCMGTGCGGATCGAGACGAAAGAGGGCAAGGCCGAGTACGCGAGCGGGCAGCGGGGGTTCACCGTGCGCGCGCAGTCGATCCGCGCGCGTCTGCTCGAGGTGCTGGAGCGGGCCTGACGCCTGCCGGCAGCTGGGTCAGTCCACCKGAGCGCAGTCGGCGCACGGCATCAGACCGCGACCGTCGGCGGCGATGCGAAGTCGCAGGGTCAGCACCCTGGTGGCGGCTTCATCCAGCCGCGCGGCCGGCACCGCGCCGGCGTCGACAGCCGCGACGATGCCTGCGGCGATTCGCGACGCGGTCCCCGAGTCCGAGTACAGGACCGTGAGCAGCAGATCGTTGCCCGCCGCAAGCGCCGCGACGGCATTCGCGACCGGATCGCTGTACGCGGGGATTCCGGACGCCTGAAGCATGCCGAGGTCGTCCGTCACGGAGACACCGGTGAAACCGAGCTCCTCCCGGGCGATCCGATGCCACTCGGCCGAAAGCGTCGCCGGGGCCGTGTCGACGGCGGTGAACGAGAGATGCCCGAACATCAGCAGCGGCGCTCCGGCGCGGATTCCGGCTTGGAACGACAACGCACCGGTCGCCGCCCACTCCTCCTTGGACATCCCGGTGGAGGGAATGAGGGCGTGCGAGTCACCGGCCGCCGCGCCGTGCCCGGGGAAGTGCTTGAGGGTCGAGAGATCCTCCTCCGCCTCCGCGCCCACGGCCGCGGTCACCCGCGCGGAGGAGTCATCGGGCGTGGTTCCGAGCGCCCGGCGGTAGATGAACATGGACGGATCGGCGGTCTCGTCCGCGACGATCCCGAAGTTCACCGCGATACCGGCCCGCTGCACGAGGGCTGCCCGCGCGGCGAAGGCATCGGCCGTGGCCGCCGGCGGGTCGTATTTGAGCGTGAGCGACGACGGGAAGCCGTCCCACGGGAGCCGCGACACATCGCCGCCCTCCTGGTCGATGGCGATGAGCGGCGGCAGCGCCGGATCCCCCGTCAGCGCCGTCGTGACGGCACGCAGCTGCGTTTCGTCGGTCGGGATGTTCGCGCCCATCAGGAGGAAGCCGCCGATCCCGGTGGTGCGCATGTAGTCGCCCAGTGCGGCGACGTCGGTGGTCGGGATGTGACCCATGACGACCGTCGCGGCCTTCTGGGCGGTCGACATCGATGCCACCAGCCGCTCGGCCTGCTTCGCGAGCGAGTCTTCGGATGCCGCGACGACGCGCACCGAGCCTGTTTCCGTTGACGCACCCTCGGACGGGTCGGGGCTCGCGGCAGTCGCCCGGGAGGCCGGCGGCGCGAACAGCAGCGTCACCGCCGCCCCGAGGGCGAGGAGACGCAGACGGGGGCTCACCGATCCAGCGTAGGCGCCATGCGGTGCCCCCGCGGTGGCCGGAGGGGGCATGACCGGCGCTGGGCGAAGACCCTGTCAGTGGCGGGCCACGATGGCCGCGGCATCCGTTCCGCGTGGGAGCACGCCATACTGCGCGGCGCGGTCCTCGCCCAGACGGCTCGCGATGAACGCCTCCGCGTCGAGGGAGGGCGCGTGCCGCAGCATGAGCGATGCCTGCAGGGCGAGCGCGAGGCCCTCGCTGAGCCGCCGCGCCTGCGTCTGCGCGGACACGGGATCCGCCGCCACCTCGACGAGCAGCTCGAGCGTGCGGGCGACATGTCCGTCGAGAAGGCCGGACGCGCCCTCGGTGATCGCCAGTTCGTCGGCGAACGCGTCGGCGCTCGCGTCGTCGTGGGTCAGGGCGCGCAGCACGTCGAGGGCGATCACGTTGCCCGAGCCCTCCCAGATCGCCATCACGGGCTGCTCGCGATAGCGCCGGGCCAGTGGGAACGACTCGGTGTAGCCGTTGCCGCCGAGGCACTCGAGCGCCTCATACGCGTGCTGCGGTCCCCTTTTGCACACCCAGTACTTCGAGACGGGCGTCGCCAGCCGCCGGAGGGCGACATCGCGGTCGGAGGCATCGTCTTCGAAGAGCTGCGCGAGCCGCAGCCCGGTCAGCATCGCCGCCTCGGACTCCATCGCCAGGTCGGCGAGCACTGCGGTCATCGCCGGCTGGTCGACGAGCTTCGCGCCGAAGGCAGCACGACCGCGTGCGTGCCAGATCGCCTCGGCGACGGACTGGCGCATGCCCGCAGCCGTGCCGAGCACGCAGTCCAGCCGGGTGCGCTGGACCATCTCGATGATCGTGCGCACGCCTCGGCCGGGCTCACCCACGATCGTGCCGATGGTGCCGTCGAACTCCACCTCGGCCGACGCATTGGAACGATTGCCCAGCTTGTCTTTGAGCCGCTGGATGCGGAAGACATTGCGCGTGCCGCGCGGGAGGATCCGCGGAACGAACAGACAGCTGAGGCCCTCGTCCTCGTTGCCCCGCCGCGTCTGGGCCAGGACGAGGAATCCGTCCGACATCGGTGCCGAGCAGAACCATTTGTGACCGGTGAGCTGATAAGCGTGCCCGCCCATGTAGGTGCCGAGGGTGGTGCCGGCCCGCACATCGGACCCCCCCTGCTTCTCGGTCATCGCCATCCCGATCAGCGCGCTGCCCTTCTCCTGATCAGGCAGCAGCCGGGGATCGTAGCCGCGCGAGTAGGCGCGCGGCAGCCAGTCCTCCGCCACCCACGGCGAGTCCTTGAGCGTCGCCACGGCGGCGTGGGTCATCGACACGGGGCACGCATGACCCGGCTCGACCTGGGCGAAGAGCATGAACATCGCGGCGCGGGCGGTGTGGGCGCCCGGCCGAGGGTCGGCCCACGCCGAGGTGTGCGCCCCGCGCGCGAGCGCCGCCCCGAGAATCCGGTGGTACGAAGGGTCGTATTCGACCTCGTCGAGCCGGAACCCCCACCGATCGTGCGCGGAAAGCACCGGAGTGTGGGTGTTGGCGCGTTCGGCGTCGCGCTGGAAGTCCAGTGAGCCGACGAGGGTCCCTGCCTCGTGCAGCCCGTCGCTCGCCCACCCCGCACCGAACGCCTCCACCGCCGCGACCAGCGGCGCGTTGGCCGCGAACTCGTCGAGGTCGACGCGCCACTCGGGCTGATTCTCCACGTAGTGCGTGAACTGCCCGATCACGCGCTGCCCGCGCGCGAATGTGGTCACGAAGTCTCCGTCTCGCGGGGCAGCGCGAGGACCATCTGCTCGACGCTGGTCAGCGGGGCGTGAGTCACGATGTCGTGCATGAAGGCCAGCTTCCGCCGCACCGGCGGCGCGATCACGAAGGGGTACAAGTCGCCGAATCCCATGGCCCGGTTGATGCGATTGAAGGCCTGCGACATCCACTCCCAGTCGTTCAGCAGCTGCGCGACAGGCTGGTCGCGGTAGGAGTCGAGCGGGACGACATCCGTGTCCCGCAGATTCGTCACGACCGAATCGAGATGGATGCCGATGGTCGCGGCCGTCTGGAGGGTGCCGGTGATGTGCAGATAGTGCGCGAAGGTCTCGGCGAAGTCCTCCCACGGGTGCATCGTGGCGTACTCGGAGATGAAGGAGTCCTGCCAGCCCTCGGGCGCGCCGAACTTGTAGTGCCGCTGAATGGAGTCCTGGTAACTGGCGCGCTCGTCGCCGAAGAGGTGTCGGCACTCCGCCCACATCTGGTCGTCGGTGAGCAGGACGTTCTGGTAGTAGTGGCCGACCTCGTGGCGCAGATGGCCGAGCATCGTGCGGTACGGCTCGCCGAGTCGCACCCGGAGTGCCTCGCGACGGTCATCGAGGCTCTCTGCGAGGTCGAGGCTGATGATGCCATTGGCGTGGCCGATCGAGACTCTGCGTCCGAGCGAGATGCTGGAGAGCAGATCGAAGCCGAGTCCGCCAGGCTCCACATCCCAGGGCACGATCGGCAGCCCGAGATCACCGAGCTGGAGTATGAGGCGCCGCTTGGACTCTTCAGTCTTGGCGAGCTTTTGGAGTGCGACGGTGTCGCTGCCATCCGGTCGAGTGCGGGTGAGCCGACACGAGAAGCACCGGCCTGCCGGAGCGCCCTCCCAGACCAGCCAGTTGCACTCCCATCCGCGGTTCGAGCAGGTGTACCAGATCTGATCGTCGATCACGGTCTGTCCGCGGCGGAGGCTGTAGAACTGGCGCGTCACCAGGTGGAAGCCCAGCTCCGCGTCGCAGTTGTGACATTGAAGGGCGTCCAGGTAGACGAAGTGGCGGCAGGACGGGCAGCGCGGCTGTGCGATCACTCGTTCACCGTATCCCCGCCAGGGCGCGTTCGAGTCGCTTCGCGCGGGAAATGAGAAGAGCGCCCCCTCGCGGGGACGCTCTTGTCGTTTCGGTGGACCTGAGGGGATTCGAACCCCTGACCCCCTGCATGCCATGCAGGTGCGCTACCAGCTGCGCCACAGGCCCGAAGCATCTTGTCGACACCACTGGGCTTCGCGGAATATCCGGCAACCGGAGCCGCCGACCCTACGAATATACCCGGGCGTCCACAGCAGGTCAGTATGAGGCTTCTCCGGACTGATCGGTCGCCGCTGCGGGGGTGGCAACCTTCACCCAGATCGGCGGATGTGGTTTGCGGCGCTCGCGATAGAGCACAAACGCAAACGGAGCCCAGATGATCACCGCAAGACCGACGCCGACGAGCATCCCACCGATGGTGTCGGATATCCAATGCGCCCCGAGGTAGGTGCGGCTCAGCATCATCAGCAGTGTGTACGCGGCTCCMACGATCCATACCCAGGTGCGCCAGAAGATGATCCCCAGCGTCGTGGCGATGAGCGCTGCATTCGCGCTGTGGCCGGACGGGAACGAGCCGACGTCGGCCGTGACCAGGATGTCGGTCGGACGAGGACGACCGATGACGTTCTTCATGACGAGGACGACCAGCGCGCTCGCGATCGTGGCGCAGACGAAATAGAGCGCCGCCCACGGCCTTCGCCAGAGGAGCAGGCCGGCGATGATGGCGAGCGGAACAATGGCGATCCCGCTGATGCCCCCGCCGATCCAGTTCAAGGCGAGCGCGAGGACCGTGAACACCGGCGCGCGAGCCTCTACCAGTTCTCCCATCCACTCCACCTCGAAACCGAACGGCTTGTCCGCCTGGCGATAGAAGATCACCGCGCCGAGCAGGATGACAAGCAGCAGCGCGGCGGCCGCTGAGACCACCCACCACAGGCGCGCGATCTTCACCGGTGCGGGCGCGGGGCCCTCGATCAGCTCTGAGACGTCTTCGTCATCCATCCGTTGATAGTACGTTCAACGGTCGCGCTGACGGCGGCAAACACCGCCGACGGTCCAGCGCACGAGTCACCGGTCAGAGGGTGGCGCGCATGACCCACCGCCACTTGGCGATACGCCGGTCCCGCACGAATCCGTGTCGTAGGAACAGCTCTTCGGGGCCGGTATGGAGATATGCGCCGCGTTGCGGCGGTCGGTCCTCCGTCTGCTCCGGGTAGGCCTCGACGATGCCTCCGCCGGCGCGTTTGATCTCGTCAAGCGCCCCGCGAACGGCGGCAGAGGCGATGCTCTTGCCGCGATCCTTCGAATTCGTGAAGATGCAGCCGATCCGCCAGTCCGGCGGTTCCTTCGCCTCGGCGTCGTAGGCGCGGCGGCTCTTTATGTTGGGCAGCTCCGGCGGGGTGCCGAACTGACACCAGCCGACACACCTGTCATCGTCGTAGACCAGCACCTGTCGCACCGCACCCTGCTGCACCAGCTGCTGCTTGGCGTCGCGGTTCCCTTGGCGTGTTCCGGTGGAGCCGCCCGGATGGAATCCCATGCACCAGCAGCCACCCCACACGCCGTTGTTCGACTCGACGAGTGCGGCAAAATCTTCCCACGAGTCCGGTGTCAGCATCCGGGTGGTCAGCGCCATGGCGCAATTGTCACCCAAAGCGGCCCGACCCTCAACGGGCGGCGCGCGACGCGACCACGTCGCTGTCCTTCCGGGGCGCCGTCCTCAATTGGTGCAGTATTGCTCTGTGTCTCAGGCAACGTTGCAGACCGACCGCATGCGGCTGATCCCCTTGGGTGATGAGCATCTGGAACTCGAGGTGGAGTTGGACTCCGACCCGGAGGTGATGCGCTACCTGACCGGCGACGGTCGCACCCGAGCCCAGGTCGAAAGGGCGCACKGGCTCAGGCTTGCGACCGCACAGCCCGTTGCCGGGCTCGGCTTCTGGGTCGGCTTCGTCGATGACGAGTTCATCGGCTGGTGGCTGTTGCAGCCCGCCGGGTGGGGCGAGGAAACTCTCCTCCCGGGCGAGGCTGAACTGGGTTACCGGCTGCTTCGGAAGCACTGGGGGAAGGGGCTTGCCACCGAGGGCGCACGCGAGATGGTGCGCCACTCTTTCCAAGACCTCAACATGAATCGCGTTTTCGCCCTCACCATGACGGTGAACGAGCGATCCAGGGCAACCATGTCCTCCGCGGGCCTTCGGTACATCCGAACCTTCTACGAAGACGATGACGACCGCGATGGCAGCGAATTCGGCGCCGTCGAATACGCGGTCACCAGAGACGAATGGGACACTGCACAGGCCAACCCCGATGTCGCGAAACCCTCAGCGTGACCTCCTCACCCCTCGTCACTCGCGTCGATCGATCGGCAGGGGGCGTGTCGGACCCAGGGAGCTAGCACTCGTCCGCGACGCTGGCAACCCCACCCCGATTTCATGCGCACTCACGGCCGGCGCGCATACGATTGCGCGACAGCACGATGAAGGGAGACGCCAATGACCGACATCCAGGGAGACTCCGAAACCACCCAGGCGGCCCGAGACGCCGCCGAGCGAGTGCGCACGTCGGCCGTCGACGGCGCAGAATCGTTCGGCGCCACGGCGGAGCAGATCGCGGACGAGGCCTCGGCCGGCGCGGAAGCCGCGAAGAGCGATGTCGCAGGAACCGTGAGCGACATCGCAGACAAGGTGAGCGAGAAGGTCGGCGACGTCGTCGATGGCGCCAAAAGCGCTGCGTCCGACGCGAGGGCCGCGGCCGGAAAAGCCGCGGATGCCGCCATTGATGCTGCGAAGGCCGCAACCGCGAGTTTCAAGGACGTGGCCGACGACATCGACTTGGACAGCCTTGTCGCCCATACCAAGACAGTCGCGGGCGACTGGACGGACAAGCTGAAGCAGACATACCGCGAGCRTCCAGGCGTCGTGATCGCCGCAGCCGCGGGCGCCGTGGTGGTGCTGGGCGCGATCGTGCGCTCGATCGCTCGTCGCTGACACTGACAGTTGCCGAGACCCGCGGAATTCCGCGGATCTCGCCCGCCGCCCACTACGCTCTACCTGTGCCCCACCCTTCGTCAACTGCCGCTGGCGCGGGCTCCATGCGCTTTCTCCGGGCCGCGCAATCGGCAATCGTGGCGACCCTGCCGGTGCTGGTCCTGCTGCTGATCCCCGCATTCGTGCTCGGCAGCGCGGGCGAGTCGGGGCTCGGGGCTCTCGGCGGGCCGTGGCTCAACGGACTGTTCCTGGCGGCGATCATCCTGATCCCGAAGCTCAATGGCGCACTCGACCCTGAGGTGCCGGACTGGACCTCGTCCACCGCCATGGCCGCGACAGGGCGCGTGTGGCGCACGCGCGTGTGGTTCGCAATCCTGGCGGCCCTCGCACTGCTCACCATCTTCGCCGCAGGGCAGACCGCCGCTTACTTCATCGGTCGGGTCTCCCCCGCCATCGTCGACGGTGCGCTGAACTACGGCCGCTTCCTGGTGCAGGAAATGGTGGTGTATCTGTTCGGGTACGTCCTGTCGCTGGTCGCGTACGTGCTGATCGTCCGCGCCCTCGTGCGGCCCGAGCCGAAGCCCCGCAAGCGCTGAGCGAAGCCTGCGGCCCGCCATCACTGACGGACGCCAGGTCTAGAGGGCAGGGTGAGCCGCCTCTGCGATCTCGCAGCCCTTGACCAATGCCAGATCGATTCCTAGAATCCCGCTGCGAAGGGAGCGATCCGACATGGATGGACCAGATCTTCTCGCGGCACGACTTCTCCGCGCCACGGTCGCCGACGACGTCGACGCCGTCAGTCACCTCGTCGTCGAAATCGAAGACAACGGCTACGCCGGCCTCGTCGCCACAGGACTCGCGCAGTCCTACATCAACGAACTGCTGAAGACGGCCAGACGCGAACCGCTCCTGCGTGCCCTCGAAGCCCGGATCCTCGAGCTGACAACCATCGCGGAGGAAACAGAAGACACGTCGGGCTGATCACCGCTCGCGCAGTTCGTTCCRCGTGTTGGGTGCGATCAACCGTGCGCCCATCCGCTCCACTTCTTCACCTCGGTCACGATGATCGGCCCAGGATGTGCGGCGTTGCGGTACTGCTCGTACTTGTTGTTGAGCGCCTCCCATGCTCGTTCCCAAGCCCAACCGTCCTCCGCGACGGCAGCGACCCCATCAGCCCGGACCCACCACAGTCGGCTCCAGTCCTCGTCGTAACCGTCCCAGCAGAGAGCGACGCGCGGATCACTTCGGATGTTCCTCAGACGCTTCAGATCGAGGGTGGACTTCGGCTTCTCGTCGATGCCGATAACGACAAGTCCCCCTAAGACCGCGAACGTGACGGGCACCAGGTGTGGATCGCCACCCTCCGACACAGTCRCCAGGCGGCCGACCCGCTCCGCGAGCGCCAGACTTCGAGACTCTTCAGCGGAATACCTCATCCAGCCATCCTGCCCCTCGGTGGCATCAGCAGTTCCACGACCCACAACGGCGCCGGCACGATTCACGTTCCAGGTGATCGGCGGCATCATCGCGATCGCCTCGTGAGTCCGCCTCGATATGGTGGGCGTCAGCGACTCACCCGCCGAGTGCTCGGCAGCACGCCCGGTCTTCGAGGGGAGGCCGGAATCGCGGGGCGCCCGGCCGGAGGCCTGCCGGTTGCGGCGTGTGAGGATGTCGGTATGGCGACCTCCTGGGCCTTCCCTCTGATCTCCGTGGACGAGCTCCGCACGCGTCTCGAGGCCGGTGACGGCATCCGTCTGCTCGATGTGCGGTATCGGCTCGAGCAGCCCGATGGCCGACCCGACCATCGCGCCGGCCATCTTCCCGGCGCGGTGTACGTCGACATGGACACGGAACTCGCCACGCACGGCGATCCGTCGCGGGGGCGGCATCCGGTTCCCTCCCGAGAGGCGCTCCAAAGTGCCGCGCGCCGCTGGGGCCTCCGCGTCGGCGACGCCGTCGTCGTCTACGACGACTATCGTTCGGTGTCGGCCGCGCGTGCATGGTGGCTGCTCACCCATTCAGGTGTCGACGATGTGCGGGTGCTGGACGGCGGCTTGTCGGCATGGGTGGCGGCGGGACTTCCTCTGGAGTCGGGCGATGTCGTGCCCGCGCGCGGGTACATCGAACTCGAAGAGCTGAGCGGAGGAATCGCGACGATCGACGATGCCGAATCCTGGCCGGCACGGGGCGTGCTGCTCGACGTGCGCGCGCCCGAGCGCTACCGAGGCGAGACCGAGCCGTACGACCCGATCGCGCGACACATCCCCGGAGCCGTCAACCTGCCCGCGGGCGCCTACCTCCACGGCGCGGGCTTCGCAGAGCCCGAGGCGATCCGCGACGCCTTCGCCAGTGCGGGAGTGACAGATGATTCACCCGTCGCCGCCTATTGCGGCTCGGGGCTGACGGCTGCGCACCTCGCGCTCGCCGGCGCGGTCGTGGGCGTCGACGTGACCGTGTTCCCCGGCTCGTGGAGCCAGTGGTCGAACACACCCGGCCGTCCCGTCGCGACGGGACCAACGCCGGGCGGCGACCTGGCCCGGTCGCAAACTTAGACCGCTGATTGCGGCGTCGTCCCTGGCTTCGAGCCCACCGGCCCACGGCTGATGGGTCAGACGGGTCGGCGGACGACGGTGTAGCTGTCGTGCTCCTCGGCCGGCGTGAAGCCGCGCGCATCGAACATCGACCGCAGTCCACAGAACGACGCTGAATCCTCGCCGGTATCCGTTCGGCGCGGGTATCCCTCGACGAAACGTGCGCCCCGGCCATTGCCGTCGGCGACGACGCGATCGAGGAGCGCCGAAGACACGCCATGGCGCCGGTACGGCGGAGCGATGATGAAGCAGGAGACCCCCACGACCGTGTCAGACGCGGGGCCTCCGCGATCGACGTCCGCGTATTTCGCGTAGGTCGATCGGCGCGACGCGTTGACCCAGCCCACTGGTCGGCCGTCGACGTAAGCGAGGTAGCCGAGCGTCGCTCCTGAACGCAGCCGCCCGATCATCTCGGCGCGCACATCCCGCCAGGGTCGCTCAGGGACCTCACCGGTATGCGGATGCAGGCAGTAGCACGATCCCCAGTCGGGGTTGTCGGGGAACGCGTCGCGGTCGAAGAACCGCAGCCAGTCGTCGATGCGTTCCTCGGTGACTGGGTGCACCTCCACCGAGCCGATCGACGCACGCCGCTCGACGGGGCCGTCCTCGCGCACGGACGCCTCCGCGAAGTTGCGCGCCCACCGCCGCAACTCTTCATCGGGATACGGCACGTCGTGCACCGCACGCACATGTGCGACGAACTGCTCGACGAGCGACTCGATCTCGGCGCCATCGAATCGCGTGTCGTTCTCGAAGCATTCGATCCACATGTCAGTTCTCCGCGCAGACACCGGGTTTCAGCACTTCTCCAGCCTAGAAGCGCCGGGCGCCGCCCGCCTAGAGACCGGCTGGGTACGCGTGAGTGACGGCGGAAGCCACTCCGCCGGGATCGCCACCGTCGTGGACGGTATCTCAGAGATTGCGGCGTGCGTCCAGGTCGTCTGCGAGCCGGTCCGCCTCGCGTGCAACGGCCTCCTGCTCGGCCTCGCTCAGCGGCGGGAGGCCCACTTCGTCGGCCGGAATGCCCTCGTACGGGTCGGCGCCGGGGAACTCCTGACTGAACGAGCCCGCGACGACTCCCCCAGGGGGAACCTCGTCGCCTGCGGCACCCAACAGCGTCTCCTCGCCCGGAGGCTGCTCCGGTACGTCGTCTCCGAGGTGCTTACGATGCCACTCACCGCTCATGTCCACTCCCACCATTGCCAACAGCGCCACCGATCATCATCGAGACGATGGCGATGACTTCTTCTTACCATCGACTTCAAACATCATGTCTTCGCCCGGCGCACACACGGAACGTTGGCGCCATCGACCGCCTCTTCCGCGCCCCGCACGCGTCGTGGCACCCCGCATTGCTGTCAGCTCTCCGGATATGCTCGCCGCAGGAGGCACCATGTCAAGCGACGACCGACACATTCACCCTGGATCTGAGATGGACCTCGCCATCAACCGGGCACTCGAGGCAGCCAAACTCCAGGCCGGGGACGCCTCCACGACCTTTACCGCCTTCGTCGGACAGCCGGAGCCTTTCTCCGTCGACGTCGATGGCGATGCCGGTGCCGCGGACGGCGACTAACCGGTTCAGTGGGCTAGGCGGTGGAGGACGGTGCTCACGTTGATATCGGCGCGCTCGATCGCGTCGATTCGGAGGCGCGGAACGTGAAGCGGCTCAATCTCGCTCTTCATGTACTGGACGTGCGCCCAATCGCCGGAGGTACTTGAATCACGGATGCGGCGGGCGCACAGTGGAAGGAGAGAGGGAGGTCACACATGCGCGACTGGATGGCTCACCCCGATGTCATGCCGATCCTCTCCCCGGGCCGGCACCGCTCGCCACGGCGCGGGGCCTGCTTCATGGAATTCGCGTCATACCTCGCGGGAGAGCGTTGGAGTGACCATCCCGCCTGTACGCACGGCACTCTCGCGCATCTCGCACGGATGGTGAACGACCTGACGAGCGAAGCCGGACGCGCCCGGCTCACGGCGCTCATTCCGTCAGTGGTCGGTCTGACGAGCGACGACCCGCTGCTCGACGTCCTGCTCGCCCTGCGAGCTGCCAGCGCCGCCCTCCCGATCGCCGCTGAGGAGCGCCAGCGTGCACAGGCGGTGGGCATGCGCGTTGCCCTCAGGGTCCTCGCGGAACGGGACGGCGAACTCGTCGCGGAGTCGCGTGAACTGGCTCAGGCTGCCCTCCGCGCCGCACCCGCCGCGGATGCTTGGGCTATCCGGTTCATCGAGAAGGTCGGTCCGGGCGGCCCTGGCATGACCGTACGGCAGTGCCGGGATATCGTGACAGGCGCCGTCGATGGGATCGCGCGGGCGTGCGGCGGAGATCCCGACGAACGACTCGTCGCCTTGCTCACTGCCGCGGTGTCGGACACGGCGCGCTTTGTGGGCGCGGCGCGGGAGGCGGCGGATGTCCGCGCCGAGGCGGATATCCCCGTCGCCGTCTAGTCCGGCCTTCGGTCGGCTCGGTCTGGTGCTGGTCTCTCCTGACGCTTCGTGAGATCGACTACAAGCGCTGACCGTGGTTCCCAGTCAACCCCCGACAATCGGTGGCCAGCCCGCGTCTCACGCGCTGCGGGCACCGGACACGCGATAATCGACGCATGTCTTCCTCCGTCGAACGCCGCTCCAATCCGACTGCCTGGGCCGCGTTCTGGTTCGCACTGGCCGGCCTCCTCCTCATGCCCATCCCACTGTTCATCGGGCTGATCCTCGGTGGCGCTCTCTCCATCGTCGCCGCCATCCTCGCCGTGATCGGGCTCTTCAAGGGACTCGCGCGCAACGGCAAGGGCATCGCCCCCGTCGTGTTCGCAGGCATCTTCATCGCGCTCACGTGGGGCGGCATCTCGGTTGGCGGCGGCACCGTCTGGTAGGCGGGTCGCCAATAGAGGACCCGCAACAGCCTTGGTGATCGCTGGGAACTTCCAGCCAAGATCCTGCAGTCCCGCGGCATTGCTTCAGTCGTGGCGCACTATGAACCCATGTGGTGGAGATTTCTCAAGGCGGTCAAGGCGCGACAGCACCGCGTTGCTGCGACGACGTGGGTCGCCGGCATCGCTGCCGTTGTCTACACGATCGCGCCGATCGATCYGATCCCCGAAGTCGTACTCGGCCCCCTAGGTTTCGTGGATGACCTCGGTCTTTGGGGGATCCTCGCCATCCTTTTCGCACGCGAGCAGCGCCGGTGGTTGGCAAGCCTGGCGCCCAGCCGAGCTGACCCCGGGATCGCAGCCCAGCCCCTCAGCTGATCTCTGATCGTGGTCCGACCCGCCGCGCAGTTCAGAGTGCACGAAACGCATTCGCGTTCCCGTTTCATCCGCTGCGAACACCACACTGACTCGTGACGCGGGGTTGGTTTCGCCGCACGGGACCCGCAGCGAACTAAGACCGACGCTGTGAATCTCTCGCCGATATTGTCGTATCCGAGGGCCGCCGTTCGTGGAATAGGCAGGTGACCCGTCCGGGTCGCGATGACCGAAGAGCCGCGACATGGCTCTCGTCCCGATGAGGAGAGAACAGTGCCGAAGTATCTGATCGCATTCAACGATGAGTGGGTGCCCGCGCACACCGCTGAGCAGCTGCAGAGCAAGAGCCAGGCTTCGTCAGCCCTGCTCGAGGAGATGAAGGAGGCCGGTGTCTTCCTCTACGCAGATGGAGGGATCGATGCCTCGACCGCGGTCTTCAGCGTCGTGAGCAAGGACGGGAAGGCGGTCTTCACCGATGGGCCGTTCGTCGAGTCCAAGGAGCACCTCGGCGGATTCACCGTCGTGGACGTCGCCGACGATGAGGCGGCGCGCTACTGGGCCGGACGACTGGCCGTCTCGCTGGACTGGCCGCAAGAGGTGCACCGGTTCCCCTCCGACCTCGCTGAGATCGTCGAACGGCACGCAACGGGGTCGTGACGGAACCCCCCGCAGAACAGGCGATCGCCCGCGCCCACCGCGAGGAGTGGGCGCGGGTGGTGGCCGGTCTCGCTCGCCGCTTCGGCGATCTCGACCTCGCCGAGGACGCGGCGGCCGAGGCATACGTCGCCGCAGTGGAGCGGTGGCCGCGCGACGGCGTGCCACCCAACCCTGGCGCCTGGCTCACCACGACCGCGACGCGCAAGGCGATCGACCGGCTGCGGCGTGAGTCCCGTCGCGACGACAAGTACCAGGCGGCCCACATGCTGTCGGACGACACTCCCCCGACGCCGACCGGACCGGTCGACGACGACCGACTTCGGCTCGTCTTCATCTGCTGCCATCCCGCTCTCCCGATGGAGGCCCGTGTGGCGCTGACCTTGCGCCTGCTCGGCGGTCTGACCGTCGCAGAGATCGCCCACGCCTTCCTCGTGCCCGAGACCACGATGGCGCAGCGGATCACCCGCGCGAAGGCGAAGATCAAGGCTGCGCAGCTTCCCTACCGGATGCCGTCGGCGGCGGATCTCCGCGAACGGCTCGCCGGGGTGCTCGCGGTGATCTATCTCATCTTCAACGAGGGATATCTGGCCACTGCGGGGGACGATCCACTTCGCGTGGACCTCAGCGACGAGGMGATCCGTCTCGGTCGCCTCCTGCACACGCTGCTTCCCGACGAGGGCGAGGTGACCGGCTTGCTGGCTCTCATGATCCTCGCCGACGCACGGCGGACCGCGCGCGTGTCCCGCGCCGGTGAGCTGGTGACCCTCGACGAGCAGGACCGCGGCGCGTGGGACCGTAGCCTCATCGTCGAGGGGCACGCCCTCGTCCGCGAGCGGATCGCCGCGGTCGCCGCCGGCGCCGAGCCACCTGGGCGGTATCAGCTCCTGGCCGCGATCAACGCGGTGCACACGGATGCCCCGTCCGCACGCGACACCGACTGGTCGCAGATCGTCGCGCTCTACGAACGCCTGATCGGGCTCGACCCGTCCCCGATCGTGCGCCTCAACCGCGCGATCGCAGTCGCCGAGCTGGATGGGCCCGACGTGGCGCTCGCCGAGATCGACCGACTCGACGGGGACCTCGATGGGTACCACGCCTATCACGCCGCGCGCGCCGACATCCTGCGGCGGGTCGGACGGAGCGACGAATCGCGGAAGGCGTACGACCGCGCCATCCAACTCGCCGGCAACCCGGCCGAGCGGGCCTACCTCGCCCGCCGCCGCGACCAACTCGTGTGGTGACCCGAGGCTCCGTCTTTGCGCAGATCCGTCTATCCCGCTTGCGCCGTTGAGTCCGTTCCTGAGGCTCAGCGCCGCTGCGCCACCATGAGCACCCGCCGCCGTTGGAACGCGAAGATGGCCTCCATCTCGAGGTTTTCCTCGCGCACCTGCTCGGGTGACTGACCGGACTCGGCGGCGAGGTCCGAGGTCCGCTCCAGCAGTCGCGCGGCAAGCGCGCGCTGGTACTCGAGCCAATGAGGCGTGTCGTCGTAGGCGATCACGTCGAAGCCCGCGTCTCKGGCGATGTCGCGGTGGTCCGACACCTGCGGCGGGCGATTCGGCGGCTGACCGTCGAAATCCCAGGTCGTGAGGACGAGCCGTGCGCCCGGGCGTGCGATGCGGGCGAGTTCGCGGAGGGCAGCGCCCTTGTGTGGGGTGAAGAGTAGGGCGTCCACGCTCATGATCGCGTCCGCGAAGTCGTCCGGGAGGGCGGTGGCCTCGAATGATCCGAGTCGGAACTCAGCTCGATCGGCGAGCCGAAGCCGGACCGCCTGGGCGCGCGCGGCCACCAGCGCCGAAGCCGCGATGTCGATCCCCAGGAGGGCGGCACCGGTGGCGCCGGCTACCCAAAGTCCGGGACCGCCGCGGCCGCATCCGATGTCGACCAGCGTGCCCTCCCGTGGGAGCGCGAGCGACTCGGCGATCCGACGCAGCTCGGACCGTGTGGTGAACGAGTAGATCTCGAGGCCGGCGGGGTACTCGTCGCCGTACACGTCCGCCCACACCTCGTCCTGGACAGTCGACGCGGGTGTCGAGAACACAGCGTCGAATCTCCCCGCCCAGTCCTCGATCTCCGCCGCCATGCGATGAGTATCGGCCCCGTGCCGGAGCCGGGCAAGAGGGGGGACGTATCGCGGCATGGGGCGAGAGGTCAGCGGCGCGGCCAGGGCGATCGGTCAGCCGCCGACCCGCTCCGCGCAGGGCACGCAGCGCCGCGCAGCCGGTCGCACCCGCAGCCTTTCCATCGGGATGCTTCGACCGCATCCCTCGCACCGGCCGTAGTCGCCGGACCTCCACCGGGTGAGTGCCTCGTCGATCTCGGCGAGCTCACGCTCAGCGGCCAGGCGGAGGCCCTCGATGCGCTGCCACTCCATCGACAGCGTGACACCCTCGGGATCGTGCTCATCGTCCGCAGTCTCGGCGCCGCGATCGCGCCGCAGTTCAGCAGCCGCCGCCGACAGCGCATCCCGCCGCGCAACTGCACCAGCTTGAAGGCCGACGAGGAGCGTCGCATGGGATGCGTGAGAAGAATCGGTGCTCATCGGTTCGAGCCTAAGACTCCCCCGCAGGACTGCGGCCCTCGCGGTACTACACCGGCTCGGTGGTGCGGATCAGGCCGCAGTTCAGGCACGACCAGGCAACCAGGAATCGCTCATCGTCGAGGATCTCGAACTTCAGCGCATCGCCGCATGTCGGGCACGCTCGGGGATCCGGAGCATCGACCTTCATGCCGTCAGCCTAGGGTTGCTGCGTGATGCATGAAGGTGAGGTCGAGGTCGCCGTCGGCGATCTCGCCGCCGCACTCGCGGCGCAGTTCCCCGAGTTTGCCGGGTTGCCGGTAAGGCGTGTGGAGTCGGCGGGCACCGTGATCGCACCGTTTCGCGTGGGCGAGAACGTCGTCGCCCGATTGCCGCTCGTGCCGACCGACGCGGATGCGGCACGCGACAGCATTCACCGAGAACAGCGGTACGCGCTCGTGCTCGCCGACCATCTGCGAGTCGCAGTGCCCCGGCCCCTCGGGATCGGCGAGCCCTTCCGCGGGTATTCGGGCATCTGGTCGGTCTGGACCTGGTTACCCGGCCAGTCGCTCGACCAGCTTCCCTTGGCTCGTGATGCGCGTCTCGCAGCCGACCTCGCCGAGGTCATCACTTCGATTCAGGCGCTCCCGGCAGCGGGGCGAACGTGGAATGGGGAGGGTCGCGGGGGCAGGCCGCTGGCCGACACCTCGTGGGTGCGCGAATCCATCCACGCATCCGCCCATCTCATCGACCCACGCAAGGCGACTGTCTGCTGGGAGAGTCCGCAAGCGAGCGTGGACGCGGCTGGGCGTTCGAGATGGCGATCGGTGGCGCGCACTACTACGAACACACGAACGCCGTGTTCTTCGAGCAGGCGATGCGCACGCTGCATCGGCTCCTTGCGGAGTGAACCCGCGCGCTGAACGCCAAGAGCGTCAGCCCGACGACGTTCCGATCGAGGGGAAGACGAAGCCCCCGCGCGACTGGGTCGGCGGGGGCTCGCTTTGGTATTTCAACGATCGTGGGTGCTCATAGTCTGTCCTTCCCTAGGGAACACTCCGAATCTAGCCAGCGAGTCAAGCTTTGACAATCAGCAGGGAGACTCAGCACCCCTACGCTCGTACCAGCGCGATAGTCGGCCGCGATCGCGACGCCCGATGCCTCAGAAAGGCAGATCACCAAGCCGTGTACTCGCTCCTCCTGGCGATCATCTACATCGCCTTCATCAGTCTCGGGCTCCCAGACTCGCTCGTTGGCGCGGGCTGGCCGGTCATGCATCAGGACCTCGACGTCCCCATCGCCTTCGCAGGCATCCTCACCATGATCATCGCCGGCGGCACCATCCTGTCCAGCCTGGCATCCGAGCGGATCACCCGTCGGTTCGGCGTCGGCCTTGTGACGGCCGTCAGCGTCGGAATGACCGCGGCCGCCCTTGTGGGCTTCTCCGTCTCGGGTTCGTTCTGGATGCTGTGCCTGTGGGCCATCCCGTACGGACTGGGCGCGGGCGCCGTGGACGCCGCACTCAACAATTACGTGGCCGTGCACTACGCCGCGCGGCACATGAACTGGCTGCACGCCTGTTGGGGCCTAGGTGCGTCGATCAGCCCTTTCATCATGAGCTATGCCCTCGGCTCCGGTTTGGGCTGGTCCAGCGCTTACCTCATCGTCGGCATCGTCCAAGCGGTTCTCACCTTCGCGCTGTTGATCAGCATCCCGCTATGGGGCAAGGTCAACCCCATCGTCCCGCGCGGGCACGATGTTGACGAAGCGGAAGCGACCGGTGACGAGCCTTCGGGGCGGGGGCGCAGCCACGTCCCCCTCGCGCGCGCAATCCGGATTCCCGGCGTCCTGCTGATCCTGACCGCCTTCTTCGCCTACTGCGCGCTCGAGAGCACAGCGATCCTGTGGGCATCGACGTATCTGGTCACCGACCGGGGAGTCGCCCCCGCGACCGCGGCCGCGTTCGCCTCGCTGTTCCTGCTGGGTATCACTGCAGGGCGCTTCCTGGCCGGCTTCTTCGCTGACCGCGTGGGCGACCGGCTGATGATCCGTGGTGGCTTCGCGACGGTCGGCCTGGGTGTCGTGCTGCTCGCGCTGCCGGCAGAGACCACCGTGCTTGCGCTCGTCGGACTCGTGACTCTGGGACTCGGATGCGCGCCGATCTACCCCGCGATCATCCACTCCACACCGGTCAATTTCGGCCGCCGCAACTCACAGGCCATCATCGGCATCCAGATGGCCGCCGCCTACACCGGCTCGACCTTCGCACCACTGCTGTTCGGGGCGATCTCTGCCTGGACGGGAATGTGGATCTTCCCACTCTTCCTCGCCGTACTCGTCGCACTGGGTCTGCTCATGTCCGAGCGCCTCAACCAGCTCGTCCGACGCCGAGGACGAGCGGGCACGGTCGAGGTCAGCAGCTAGCGCGTCCCCCACAGGGCCCAGACAACAAGAACCGGCTGCAGCAGCAACCGCACGAAGCGGGCGCGGTCGGTGCGGAGCATCGGCGCCGACCGGCCGGTCCGCCACTGGTGGACATTTCCCGGGAAGACGGCGACGAAGAACCCCGCGACGAGCCAGCCGACGCTGCGCTCCCGGGGAATCGCGGCGACCGCGCCGGCGAGCATCAACTCGGCCACACCCGAACCCACGACGATCGCGTCTTTGTCGAGACCCGTGAGGCGAGTCGACCAATCCGGCACGACGATGCGGTAGCCGCGCCTTCCCCAGGTCAGATGCGACACGCCAGCGGCAGCGAGCAGCGCGACGAGCGACCACCGCGCCGCCGTGCGCCAACCGGCCATCGGATCAGCCACTGAGCTCATTGCTCGACGCTACCTGAGGGCCGGCGAAGATCCATCCACCCAGCGTCGGGCGCGGGGTGGGGCAAGCGCTCGTCAGTAGATGGTTTCGCCTCGTTTGAGCATCTCGACGTACTGCGCAACGCGTGCGGCTCGCGAGGCCGGCCGTTTGAGATTGGCCACGCGGAAGGCCATCGCGAATCGGTTCTGCGCCGACTGTCTCGCGAAGGCTTCGGCGATCGCCGGGTCTGCGTCCAGGGCTTCCTGCAGCTCCACGGGGAGCTCGCCATCGCTTTGCCGATACGCGCTGTCCCACCGTCCGTCCGCCTTCGCCCGGTCGATCTCACTCTGACCTTGGGGCCGCATGCGACCCTCCTCGATCAGCCGACTGACGTGACCGATGTTGACCTTCGACCAGATGCTTCGCGGTCGTCGTGGGGTGAAGGATTGCAG
>NZ_JBFUFC010000034.1:0-26748 GCF_056403635.1 Microbacterium sp. P2_F9
CCACCCCGACGGTGCTCGTCAACTTCACGTCCGCGACGAACGCCTACTCGTCTGTCGCGGTTGACGAGCAGCGCGGCGGAGCACTCGCCGCGTCGCACGTGCTCGATCGCGGTGCGCGACGGGTGCTCTTCGTCGGCGGACCCCTTACCCTCACCGCTGTGGGCGATCGTCACAGAGGCGCATCAGCCGAGGTCGACCGTGTTCCCGGCGCCCACCTCGAGGTGCTCGAGACACGGGGGCTAAACATCCGCCACGGCCGGCAGGCCGCGCAGCTCATCGTCGAGCGCGGCGCCGGAACATACGACGCCATCGTTGCGGCATCCGATCTGCTCGCGATCGGCCTCGTGCAGGTGCTGGCAGACCTGCCCGGATTCTCGGTTCCCGGCGACATCGCAGTGACGGGCTACGACAACAACCACTTCGCGTCCGAGAGCGCAATCCCGATCTCGACGGTCAGTCAGCCCGGCGAGGAGATGGGCCGCACCGCCGCCGACCTCCTCCTGGAGAAGATCGCGAATCCCGGAGTCGCCAACCGGTCGGTCGTGCTGTCGCCGCATCTGGTGCCGCGGYGCTCCACGCTGGGCGACGCCTGGTGGCGGGACTGACCCCCGAAACTTCCTGACATGTCCTTGATGCTGTTCGTCTACCGCGAGGGAGCGACGCATCGATTGGTCTGAGTGCCGAGGCCAGTGATGGTTGCTTCAATAACATCGCCGGGACGCAGCCATCGGTTCCCGTGGTGGCCGGCGTTGCCTGCGGGTGATCCGGTCAGGATCATGTCACCGACCGACAGGCAGGCGCGGTGAGATGCGTAGCTGACGCACGCCTCAACACCATGGATGATGTCGCTGACCGACTCGTCTTGCATGATTTCGCCATTGACCCGAAGGGTGAGTTGCAGACGGCGGTAGTCCTGCACGAATCGAGCCGGAAGGATTATGGGCCCAGTAGGGAAATAGGTGGGACCGTTCTTGGACGTCAGGAAGTCGGTAAGAGGCATACCCGGTCGGGACATGACGTCACGCACCGTGAGGTCATTGCTCATCACATACCCGGCGACGTGACTCATCGCATCCTCGGGCGAGACGCGGTGTATCGAATGCTGGAGGATAACCCCGAGTTCGATCTCCCAGTCGTGCTGCTCGCCGGGAGACCACAGGACGATGTCATCGCGTGCGCCGGAGACTGCGGATGGCAGACCCACGAACATGAAGGGGTCAGAATGCGTCTGGCGCTCCACCGTCTGGAGCGCGAGATCTCGAAGCTCTTCATCTGACCGCAGGTCACCCGAGTTCCGGAAGGTGCTGACCACGATCTGCTGAACGTGACGTCTATAGTTCGCTCCCGCACAGAGGATCTGTCCGACAGGCTGTACGGGCGGCAGAATCTCGACGTCGGCAATAGAGCGCCCCTGGGGCTGGGTCGAGACGAACTCCGCCAGCGAATCCAGGCATGCGTCCCAGTCGCTGAGGAGGTCGCGCAGGGTCGCATCACGCCCGACCACCGGCCTGGCGTCGTACACCGTGTTGTCACGCACCACTCCCGGGAATGCGCCGTCGGAATCGACAAAGGTGCCGACTCCAAACGCATCGGTCGAGACAGGTGGGGCATCATGATCGGTCATGGCGTTGTCCTTCGCTTCGAGCACGTCATCCAAGCGTTTTTATCCTCAGGGGCTTGCGTAGTCATTGGTTCACGACGCTGGCCGGTGTCCTGCCCGTCAGGACGTCGACCACGCTTTGCGCCGCCTGCTCAGCCAGTGAGGCGATCGACTCCCGCGACGAGAAGGCCGTGTGTGGGGTGGCGAGCAGGCGCGCCTGCGCGAGCAGGGGGTGTCCAGGTGGAAGGATTTCCGGCTCGAACACGTCGATTCCTGCTCCGGCGATCCACCCGAGCTTCAGTGCACGCTCCAGGGCCCCCGGGTCGACGACGGCTCCGCGTGCGGTGTTGATCAAGTAGGCGTCGGGTTGCATCGCCCGCAGGAAGTCGTCATTGACCATGTGGGCGGTAGCCGGCGTGAGAGGTACGTGCAGCGACACGTAGTCGGATTGGCCGAGCAGCTCGAACAGCGAAGGGTCGCCGAGGTGAGGCGAACGCGGGTGGTGGATCAGCACCCGCATGCCGAGAGCCTCGCAGCGTTCGGCGAGCGCGGAGCCGATGCGGCCCCCGCCGACAATTCCTACTGTCCGCCCGCGAATGCGTCGGGTACCGAGATCTGCTCGGAGTCGCCAGTCGTTGTCCCTGACAGCGCGATCGTAGGTAGGAAGGCCTCGTTCGAGGGCGAAGATCATCGCGAGCACGTGCTCCGCTACTTCGTCGACGCAGTATGCCGGGACGTTCGTGACCGGTATCCCAAGGTGGGTGGCGGCGTCGACAGAGATGTTGTCGACGCCGACGCCGTAGCGGGCAACGACTTTCAAAGTCGCGGCGGCGGCATCGATGACCGCGGGGGTGACGTGCGCAAAGCACGTCATGATCGCCGATACGCCCTCGGCGAGCCGTACGAGGGTGTGCTCGTCACCGTTCGGAGCTTCGATGACCTCCGCGTCGAGCTCCGAGAGCACTCGCCGTTCCACTGCGGTGTCCGGCCAGGTGTAGTCGGTGATCAGAATCTTGGGTGCGCTCATTGTCCTGCTCCTCCGCCGAGGGCGGCGCGGCCGGCGAACACGGCAAGGTCGCCCAGTTGCTGTTCGATGCGGGTGAGCTGGTTGTACTTGGCGAGTCGCTCGGATTGCGTGACGCAGCCGATCTTTATCTGCCCGCCGGCCCAGCCGACGGCGAGGTCGGCGAGCGCGGGATCCTCCGTCTCGCCGGATCGCGCCGAGATGATCGTCGCCCATCCCTCGGCTTTCGCCTGGACGACGACCTCGAGCGTCTCCGAGATGGTTCCGATCTGGTTCATCTTCACGAGGACGGCGTTGGCGGAGTGCTCGCTGATGCCACGAGCGAGACGCTTGGTATTCGTGGTGAACAGATCGTCGCCGATGACCTGGATACGGGTTCCGAGCCGCTCTACCAGGGCGGGCCAGTGTTCCCAATCGTCCTCGGCGAGGCCGTCTTCGATGGACAGGATCGGATGCCGGTCCACCATGCCCTCCAGGAGGTCGATGACGTCGGTGGCAGTGAGATCTCGGCCCTCGCTGGCTAGGTGGTAGACATCGCGGGTCTCGTCATAGAAATGGGATGCGGCAACGTCAAGTGCGTACCCGATGTCTTCGCCGAGGCGAAGTCCTGCCGACTCCACGGCAGCGTCCAGTATTTCGAGAGCTTCTTCATGGCCGGAGAGAGCGGGGCCGTACCCGCCTTCATCGGCACGCAGCAGCGAGTAGCCTCGGCGGCTGAGAACTTCGGCGGTGGCCGCGTGGACATCGCTGATCCAGTCGAGCGCCTGACTGTAGCGCTCCGCGCCGACGGGGATGATGAGGAAGTCCTGGAAGTCCAACTGCTTCCCTGCGTGCAGGCCACCGCTGATGATGTTCACCATCGGCATGGGCAATGTCACATCGCGGCCTCCGGAGAGGTGCCGCCAGAGTGGCCGGCCGGCGACGATGCTCTCCGCGCGAACTACGGCGAGGGACGTCGCCAAGATGGCGTTGGCCCCCAGTCGGCTCTTGTCCTCCGTTCCGTCCAGATCGATCAGGGCGCGATCGACTTGATGGCCGTCGACGGGCATGCCCTCGAGACGGCGAGAGATCTCGGTGCTGATGGAGTTCGCCGCCTGCCGCACCCCTTTTCCTCGATGGCGTTGCGGATCACCGTCGCGGCGTTCGACTGCTTCATGGCGTCCGGTTGAGGCACCTGAAGGGACACTGGCGATGACGGAACGCCCGTCACTCAGGCGCACCTCCGCCTCGACAGTCGGGCGACCACGCGAATCGAGGATCTCGCGTCCGATCACAGAATCGATGTAGTGGGTGGTCATTGGGTCCCTCCGAGGGTGTGGAGCGCGCGTGCGACGCTCTCGTGGATCGGGGTGTCGACATCACTCGTGAGCAGATCCTTGGCGGCTGCCCGAACGCTGGGTGCGTGGGCGCCCAGATACTCGACCTGAGATTTGCCATCCGCCCGGGCGAGCAGCAGACAGCCGAGCGCAACGCGCACGTCACTCTCGGCGGCGGGCTCACCGGCGGTGTTCTGATAGGCACTCCAGAAGGTGGCTGCCAAGGTGGCGAGGTCATCGACGCGCGACGGCAGCACGAGGCTCTTCAACACAAGATGGGTGAGTAGAAATGCCGGGTCGAATGCCGCATGGCCGAGGTGGGCGACCTCGAGGTCGATGATGAAAACCCGGTCGGGGTACGCCAGCAGATTCTTCGGCGCGAAATCCCCCAGCGTGAGTACGTCACGGGCGGCTACGAGCTGGTCGGCATGTCGGGTGATGATGTCAGCAACGTCAGGATTCTTCGCGGCGGCCGTCAGGTGGTACGGCTGGATTCGACCCTGGACAAGCGGCATCCGATCGTCGAAGTCCGCGAGCAACTCGCGATCCGATCGCGAGGCGGTCTGGATGTGGCCGAGGATTGCGCCTGCCGCGCCGGCGGTACCGGGGTCGAGTTCGCCGCGCATCAGCAGTGTCTTCCAGACCTCGCCGGGCGGAGGGGCCATCGTCATCGCGAACGCGAAGTGCTCGTCGTCGACCGCGAGAACCTCGGGCACGTGACCAGGGATGATCGTCGACAGGTAGGAGATTGCCTTTCGCTCCGTGACAACGCGGGCTCGGTCGAACTCCCACTTCTCTGCCACCCGAAGTTCGGGAAGGGACTGTTTGACCACCGCACTTCGGTCGCCCGAGTGGACGGCGAGCACGACATTGGAGATGCCCCCTGACAATCCCTTCGCGCGCACGCCACGTATTGAGGGGATCACTCCGTGCGCGTACGCCCAGGCAATGACACTCTCCTCATCGAGCAAGTCGGTCGCGCTCGTCATGACGTTCTCAACGAGACGACACCCAGTCGCCCGAGGTCGGCGAGGTAGTCCTGCCCGGCCACGACGGGTATCGGTGCGACAAGCGAGCCGGTCATCACCAGCTGTCCAGATTCGACTGCCTCTCCGGCGGCCGCGACGGCACGCGCCGCATGAGCGATCACGGTGGCAATGCCGCCGATGGCGTCCGTTGCACGCTTGCGATGCGCCACCGTACGCGCCCCGGCAATGATCGTGACCGGCAGCGCACCCTGAAGAGCCTCGAGAGGATCGAGGGGTGCGCCCAGTACGATCGCGCGGTGGTAGATGTTCGCCTGGAGAATGGCTGGAACATCGTCGAGGGTCCCGGTGACATCTACGAGTTCGAATGCCGGCATCGCCTCGGCGATGGCGTCGATGACACTCTCGGGGGTTTCGTCGCCGGTGAGTCGCCGTCCGATCCGCACCGCGATCTCCGGCTCGAGACGAGGGTCCACCCAGTCCGCGACCGAGACGGTCGTCCCTGAGGACAGCTGTCCCTCTCGGACCAGGCGCCCGACAAGGGCGCCCTGCAGGTGGAGCGTGTCGATCGCGCCGGGGCCCCCGAGGCCCGCCTTCCAGCCGATCAGGTGGCCGGGCGCCGACTCGGCCGATGCCACATGCGCATCGAGCGCGAGCCGGCTCCCGCTCCCCGTCATCGTCCTTGCGCCCTTTTGGGACGAGCGTGCCCGTAGTTGTCCAGTGATCGGAGGGACATATCGGCCAGGACATTCATGCCGGTTGCGCCATCTTCTGCGCCAGCCCGAAGATGAGACCACCGGCGTCTGCGTCGCGGTCGCCGTCGATCTGCCATTGGCCGAGCTGGACGGACGCCTCCACGACGGCCTGCGCGCGAGGCACCCTGCGCTGGTGGAAGTCATCCCACAGCTGCTGGTCGAGAGAGTCGCGACCGAGCAGCAGTTCCGTGAGCACCATCGCATCCTCGAGCGCTTGAGCGGCGCCCTGCGCGATCGTGGGCGGGCAGCTGTGCGCGGCGTCGCCAATGAGGACGACGCGGCCACGGTTCCATGGCGCGGGCACGAGGTGCTGAGTGAACCAGGTGTAATGCGCGTGTGCACCCGCTTCGAGGTCGGCCCGAATCGAGTCCCACGGTCCCTGGTAGGCGCGCGACTCGTCGATCATGATGCGCATGGCTTCCTCGTCCGAGACTCCGACGCGGTCCTGAGCGGCTTCGACGAGGAACGCGTACATCGTGTCATCGCCGGTCGGGGTGTAGCCGGCGATGTAGACCGGTCCGCCATAGAACAGCTCGGAGGAGTTGACCTCGGGAGGGCGTGAGACGAAGGAACGCCACGCCCCCATCCCGGTCGGCTGTGGCTTCACCTCGATGCCGATCAGATCACGTACGACGGAGTTGAGTCCGTCGGCGCCGATCAGGAGGTCGTAGACGCCGACTGACACATCGTCGACGAACACTTCCACTCCGTCGCCGGTCACCTCCACACGGGTCACACTCGCGCCGAATCGGACGGTCGTCCCGGCTGCGAGGGTGTGAGACAGGAGCACTCCGGCGAGCTCGGGGCGGTAGACGCCGAACGTGCCTGGGTAGTCTGGGCCGCCGTTCTTCATTTCGGGGAGCTGTTGCAGAATCGGTGCGCCCGGACCAGGGAGCCGCAAAGTGAGGCCATCGACGGCGGCACCAAGCGGGAGCAGATCCTGCCAGACACCTATTTGATCGAGGGCACGCAGTGCGTTTCCCTGCAGGGTGATGCCCGAGCCGAGCGCGCTGAGTTCGGGCTTGGACTCGAAGATGTCCACGTGTAGGCCCGCCTTGGCGAGTGCGATGGCGGCGGCCATGCCGGCTACTCCGCATCCTGCGATGGCGACCTTGTTGACTGCGGTCATGTCAGAACCTCCTCGTTCTGGTTGGTTGGTGGTGTGGTTCCCCGGAAGGCCCGCGCGAGTGGCCTTCCCCGTGCTGGGGCGTGGGCCCGAGTCAGCCTCGGCCATGCTGGGCGTACGGGTTGACGAGGGCTTCCCGGATCTCCTCGGGCACCCCCTCCTCGGTCGCGCTGGGGCCGTCAGCTGCTGGGAAAGACTCCGTCATCGACATCGGCATGGCGCTGTTGCGGTAGAAGTTGTTCGAGCCGAGCGACGGCTTCCAGGTGTTGGGCTCCCAGTCCGGCACGTAGTTGCGATAGCCGCCTGTGTTGAGCTCGATGCGCAGGCTTGACGGCTCCCGGTAGTAGAGGAAGCTCTGCTCGCCGATACCGTGCACCGAGGGGCCGTACTCGATGGGGTGACCGTTCTCCATCAGCGTGTCCGCGGCGATGAGCAGTTCTTCCCGAGTGTCTACCCAGAACGCGACATGGTTGAACCGACCGGGCATCGTCGAGCCGTCGAGCACGACGCCAAGATCGTGAGACTTCTCGTTCGTCGTCAGCACCGAGAACACCGAGAGCGGCGCTTCGTCAAGCACGGTGCGAGCCATGAACCGGAAGCCGAGGACGTCCCGGTACCACTCGGTGAACGCATCGACGTTGCTCGCGGCGATCGTGATGTGGTCCAGCTGACGCGGCGCGCCGGCGACTTTGGACCGCTTCTCGGGGCGATCGGGGTAGATCGACGCTGAAGCGGCCGAGGGCTGGTGACGGGCGACGTCCCAGTGCAGCGTCAGGCTGTGTCCCCACGGCCCGATGAACCGGTACGCACGACCAAGCCCGGGGTCTTCGAACCACTCACCGACCACCCCCGCCGCCTCAACTCGCTTGGCGGCTTCCTCGAGCGCGGTAGGGCTGGAAGTGCGCCACCCCATGGTTGCCAGCGACGGCGCGTCCCCGGCCACGATCACCAGGGAGTACTTGTAGTAGTCACCCCAACAGCGCAAGTACACGGCGTCGTCGGTTCGGTCGACGACGGTCAGCCCCACGTGGTCTTCGTAGAACTTCACAGACGCATCGACGTCCGGCGACGTGATCGTCACGAACGACAGGTGGGCAAGAAGCTTGATCATCATCGATCCTTTCCTCGAGCCCGCGGTGGCTCGTTCTGACAGGATCCGTCAGTTCAGGGGTATAAAGGAAGATGAGATTTGGCATAGCCGATATCCAACGACGTTATATCCACGGGGGTTCGCGATGTCCGACGTTCCGAAGCTTTCGCGACTGGACCTGAACCTTCTCTTGGCACTCGACGCACTGATCACCGAGCGGAGTGTCAGCCGAGCGGCCGAGCGCCTGGGGCTGAGCCAGCCGGCGCTGAGCGCCTCGTTGCGGCGCATCCGGATCCAGTTCTCAGACCCGATCCTGGTGCGTCGAGGGAACTCCTTCGATCTGACGCCGCTGGCTTCCCGCCTCGCACCTCATGCGGCGATCGCACTTGAGGGTGCACGGCGGGTGTTCGCGATCCAAGCGGAGTGGAGTCCGCAGCACTCCACTCGCGAGTTCACCTTCTATGGATCCGACTACGCACTGAGCACCATTGGGCCAATGGTTGCGCGAGCCGCCGCCGCAGAGGCGCCAGACGTGCGATTGCGATTCCAACTGCACAGCCCCGACATCGTGGACGACGCTCGATCACGACTTCGGTCCGCCGATGGCATCGTTCTTCCGCATGGATTCCTCAACGCGCTGCCCTATCAAGACCTCTGGCATGACACCTGGACGATCGTCGCTTCGGCAGACAACGGGGCGGTACGCCAGGGGCTGACCGTCGAGGATCTGTCGACGGCTTCCTGGGTCTACACGTACCAGTCACGATCGGCGTTCACCCTCATCTCTCGCCAGCTCCAGAATCTGGGTATCGAGCCGGCGGTCGATCTGGTGGTCGAGAGCTTCCTGGCAATGGCGGATTTCATCGTCGGCACCCCGCGGCTCGCCTTGGTTCAGAGTCGGCTTGCGGAACGGTTCGTCCGACTGGGAGGCCTCGTCGCCGTGGCTCCACCGTTCGATTCCACACCGGTGCTGACCGCGCTCTGGTGGCATCCGCTGTTCAGCAATGATCCGGAGCACGAGTGGATGCGTGGGTTGTTTGCGCGGGCCGCTGCCGAGCTCGAGGCGACTCCGCCGGCATTGGACGGCAAGACCCAGGCGGATGCTCAGCCGAGCAGGGCCTAAGCGGAGAATCGCAGCGGAATCCGCTCCCATCCGCGGAGTGTGTTGTTCAGATGGCGCACCGGCGCGCCCGCCAGCTCGATCGTTTCGATACGGTCCAGCAGCGCGTCGAGGACCGTGACGGCCTCCAAGCGGGCGACATGCTGCCCGACGCACTGATGAATGCCCATCCCGAAGCCGACGTGGCCGGAGGGATCGCGATCAAGGTCGAAGCGATCCGGAACGCTCCATCGCCGAGGATCCCGGTTCGCGGCGCCGAGGAACATCAGCACCTTCCGCTCGGCTGGAATCGATACTCCGGCGATCTCGATGGGAGCGGTCGTGGTGCGGAAGAAGGTCTGCACCGGGGATTCCCAACGTACGGCCTCTTCGAATGCTCGGGGCAGCAGCGAGCGGTCAGCGCGCAGTCGTTCCCATGCCCCTGGGGTGGTGGCCACCGCGTGCAGGAGGGACGCGATGCCGGTCACCGTGGTGTCCACGCCGGCAGTCAGCAGCGAGCGCACGACCAGAGGGGCTTGTTCGTGGGTGATCTCGCCTCGATCGGCCGCGCCCCAGATCTGCGAACCGAAGCCGTGATCATCCAGGTTCTCGCGGCGGCACTGCTCGCCGATCCACGCGATCGTCGGGGCGATGTTCTCCCCAGCGCGCTGGAGGAGGTCGTTCTGAGGGCCGAAGGCGTTGAAGGCGAAGTCGCCGTAGGGCAGCAGGTGCTCCCGACCACTCTTCCCGATGCCGACCGCGTCCGGAAAGACGCGCAGGGGGAAGACCTCAGCGAGATCCGTCACGCCATCGAATTCGGGACCTCCTGCCAGGAGTTCATCGACGACAGCGACGGCATCCGTGCGCCACTGCTCCTCCAGGGCGCGCAGTCGTCGGGCAGACAGCAGTGCGGTGAGGACCGCGCGCGGGGCGTCGTGCCGCGGAGGGTCTGCCTCGAGCAGCAGGCTCGGGGGGCGCCAGGGCTTCTCATGCCGAAAGTTGGCCAGTCCCGCGCCCGCACCCGATTGGAGCGACTGCCAGTCGGTCAGCGCCTGGTGGACCTCGGCGTATCGGGCGACGGCGAAGACGTCGTAGGCGTCTAGGTAGACGACTGGCCCGAGTTCCCGCAGCGCTTCCTGGTGCGGGAGCGGATCGGCGAGGAACTCCGCCGAGAACGGGTCGATGTTACTGTGCGGCGCTTCCGCCGTGGTCACGAGGCTCATGTGATCTCCTTACAGGTCCAGCACGATTCGGTCTCCGGCACACCGCGATACGCAGGGGAATATGCACGTGCCCTCGGCGCGCTCGCGATCATCCAGGAGTGTGTCGCGATGATCGGGAGTGCCTTCGAGGACGGCCGTTTCGCAGGTGCCGCAGACGCCCTGGGCGCACGAGTTGAGGATGTCGACACCGCTACGTCGAAGAGCCGCGATGATGGATTCCCCGGGAGCGACCGTTTCGGTGACACCGGATCTCGCAGCGTGCACCTGGAAAGGCATCGACGGACCTGCGAGGGCTGCCGCCGACGCGGTGAACCGCTCCGTTCTGGGAGGAAGTCCAGGACCACTGGATCCCCAGGACTCGATTTCATCGAGGAGTCGCTCCGGTCCGCACGCATAGACGCGGGTCGAGGGATCCTCCGGGCGCCAAGCACTCAGATCAGCGCGACCCACCTCGTCCGCGAACTGAAACTGCACGCGGTCGCCGTGCGGGTCGAGCTCGCTCAGATACGCAAGCCGATCGCGAGAGCGCCCGAGGTAGAGCAGACGCCAGGGGATGTCGAGCATCTCCGCTTGCCGGATCATCGGCAGCATCGGGGTGATGCCGATGCCACCAGCCACGAACAGGTACCTCGCGGCCGGAGCCAATCGGAAGTTGTTGCGCGGACCCCCGAAGCCGAGGATGTCGCCTTCGTTCACGTCGTCGTGCAGTGCGGCGGACCCGCCGCGTCCCTCCGGCTCGCGTTGTACGGCGATCCGGTAGGTGAGGGCATCCCAGCGGTCACCGCAGAGCGAATACTGCCGCGTGACGCCATCCGGGAGAACGACGTCGATGTGCGCGCCTGGGGCCCAGTCCGGGAGGCGCGACCCATCGGGGCGTGCGAGCGTGAACTCCACGACTTCATCGGTGAGACGACGTTTGTCGACGACCACCACGGCTCCGCGTGCGTTCACCGGTGTCGAAGCCACACCGATCGCGGGGGCGAGTGGCGTCCTGATCATCACGGCCTCCTTGCCGCTCACGCGATCCTCTGTGATCGCAATCTCACGTTAGGCAAGCCGCAGTACTGTGGGTCTGCGATATTCGCATGATGCGAAAGGGGAAGCCGTGGCGCGGAGATCGGCTGGGGAGTCCACTCTTCACCGGCACATGCGCGTTCTCAGCGCGTTCACCTCGCTGCAGCCCTTTCTGACCCTCAGCGAGCTCGCCCGCGCCACGACGATGACGCCCTCCACACTGCACCGCCTGCTCGGCGACCTGGAGAACGAGGGGCTTGTGGAGCGGATGCCGGACCGCACGTATCGCCTCGGCCTGCGACTGTGGGAGCTCGCAGCGCATACGCCCGGGGCACCCGGACTTCGCGAAATTGCCCGATCCTGGCTCGCGGCAGCGCACACCCGCATCCGTCAGCACGCCCAACTCGGCGTGCTCGCGGGAACGGACGTGCTGTTCATCGACCGCCTGTCGCATCCTGACGGCGTCGTCAACACCGTCCTGATCGGCGGACGCCTCCCCCTGTATGCATCATCCAGCGGTCTCGTTCTCCTCGCGCACGCACCCCGCACCACCCTCGACGACGTCCTGGCAGCGGGGCTTCACGCCTACACACCCCACACGATCCGCACGAGATCGCAACTCGAAGCTGCGCTGCAACGCGCCCGTATCGACGGCTACGCGGTGAGCGAGGGCCACATCCATGAGGAGTCCCGCGGGGTCGCCGTACCAGTCAGAGGTCCGGACTCCTCGGTATACGCAGCACTCGGCGCCGTCGTTCCGAACGACGGAAGCTCACCACTGCCGATTGTCGAAGTCCTCGCCATCGCGGCCAAGGGAATCGAGCGCGGTCTTCGAGACGCCTACTCCGCATACCCGTCAACGCCAGAGAGCCAGCCGCTGCCCGGCGTGAGCGCGAGGTCATGGGACTACATGACCCGGTTGCGGTACCGGGAGCAGCTTGGCGAGTGACCAGCACGTCGCCCGCTGAGGCGGGGTCACCTGGGGTCACCTCGCTCTGTTCAGACGGTGAGGAGCACTTTGGTGGCGCGGCGTTCGTCCATCGCCTTGTACCCGTCGGCGGCCCGGTCGAGAGGGAGCGTGAGGTCGAAGACCTTTCCGGGGTCGATCCTGCGGTCCCAGATCAGCTGGATGAGCTGAGGCAGGAAGCGGCGTACGGGTGCGGGACCGCCGTGGAGGTGCACACCGGAGAAGAACAGTTCGAGGCCGGGCAGTGCGACGTCGTGCGAGACGCCGACATAGCCGACGTGTCCTCCGGGACGGGTGGCTCGGATTGCCTGCATCATCGACTCCTGGGTGCCGACCGCCTCGATCACGCTATGGGCGCCGAGCCCGTCGGTGAGCGCCTTGATCTTCGCCACACCCGCGTCACCGCGCTCCACGACGATGTCGGTCGCGCCGAATTCGCGTGCCAGCGCCTGCCGTTCGGCGTGGCGGCTCATCGCGATGATCCGCTCCGCACCCAGTTCCTTGGCGGCGAGGATGCCGAGCAAGCCGACCGCGCCGTCTCCGACGACCGCGACCGTCTTGCCGGGGCCGGCTTCGGCGGCGACGGCGGCGAACCAGCCTGTTCCGAGCACATCGGACGCGGCGAGCAGCGACGGGATCAGGTCGGCGTCAGGCTGGCCAGGGGTTGCGACGAGGGTTCCGTCGGCGAACGGGATCCGGGCGTACTCGGCCTGGGTGCCGTCCAGCCCGGTGGCGTGCACGCAGCGTGATTGGTAGCCGGCCTGGCAGATCTCGCAAGTGTTGTCTGAGGCGAAGAACGAGCCGACCACGAAGTCGCCGACGTGCAGCGACGTCACGTCGGCGCCGATCTCGGYGACGATGCCGACGTACTCGTGGCCCATGGGTGTGTCCGACACCGGGTCCGTGCCGCGATATGGCCAGAGGTCTGAGCCGCAGATGCAGGACGCGGTGATGCGGATGATCGCGTCGGTGGATTCGATGATGACCGGGTTGGTTCGGTCTTCGACGCGGACGTCGCCGGGGGCGTGCATGATGACTCCACGCATGGGGTCTCCTTCTTTTACAGCGGACGGGTGGCGGTCAGTGCATTGCCGCATGCGCTGCTGACTGCGCTGTTGCCGAGGGCAGCTGCTGCGTGCGGGATGGCCGCGCGATCAGTGTCGCGTAGGCGATCGTGGCGAGCGCGATCGAGGTGACGGTGACGAGACCGAGCGGGAGGATGCTGGTCGCGCCGGCGATGCCGACGAGCGGCGCTGCGATGGCGCCGAATGCGAAACGCGCCATTCCCAGCAGCGACGATGCGGTGCCCGCGATCTGCGGGTACTCCGCGAGCGCCAGCGTGGTGGTGGGCGGAGTGGTGACGGCGACGCCGCTCACCATGATGAAGAGCGAGGCGTTCACCACGACGACCGGGACCATGGTGAGGCCCGCCAGGAGGAGCCCGCCCGCTCCGAGTCCGCACATGACGATACCGACGACGAGCGTGCCGCGGATGCTCCACCGCTCGGCGGTGCGGGCGGCGAGGAAGCCGAACATCATGAACCCGGCGGAGTTGAGCCCGAACGCGATGGCGTACTGCTGCGGCGAGTACCCGTAGATGCCCTGCAGCACGAAGGTGGCGCCGGCGAGGTAGGCGAACACGGCGGCGTTCGCGAGTCCGGTGACGAGCACGGCGCCGACGAAGACCCGGTCGGAGAGCAGCACGCGGAAGTCACGGCCGGTCTGCCGGAATCCGCCCGACGTGCGCCGGCCCGCCGGAAGTGTCTCTCGGAAACCGAGCAGGGTCGCGAGCAGGATGACTGCGCCGATCGCCGCGAGGAAGAGGAACAGCCCCCGCCAGTCGGCGACGGTCGCCAGCATCCCGCCGATGAGCGGTCCGACGATCGCCGCGAGGCCGGCGAGCACGGTGAGCCGCCCATAGAAGCGGATCAGTGCGCCACCGGAGTACAGGTCGCGTCCCGCGGCCTGCGCGATGACGATTCCGACCCCACCGGCGAGGCCCTGCACCACGCGGGCGACGATGAGCAGTTCGATGCTCGGGCTCACCGCGCACATCGCCGATGTCACCACGTACGCGACCAGCCCGACCAGCAGCGGGACGCGACGGCCGAACCGGTCCGAGAGTGGCCCGGCGATGAGCTGCCCGAGCGCGAGCCCGATCAGGCACGCGGTCACGGTCAGCTGCGCGACGGAGGTCGCGGCATCCAACTCGACAGTGAGGGCCGGCAGCACCGGCAGATACAGGTCCATCGAGATCGGCCCGAAGACCGTGAGCAGGAGCAGCAGCGTCGGGACGAATCTGCCGATCGCGGGCCGGACGGGGGTGAGGGATGTCGCGGGCATGACACCCACACAACCGCGTTCCACGCGAGTGAGGGAGTTCCTGATGAGAGGTGTACCAGCAGGGCACCCCTCGCTCGGATGGGCCGACCTACGATGGCGGCATGGACAACCGAGCCGAGGTGCGCGAATTCCTGATGTCGCGACGCGCGAAGGTGACCCCCGACGCGGCCGGCTTTCCGAGCGGCGCCAATCGACGCGTCGCCGGGCTGCGCCGCACCGAGGTGGCCACCCTCGCCGGCGTGAGTGTCGAGTACTACGCCAAGCTGGAGCGCGGCGCGATCGCCGGCGCATCGGCATCCGTACTCGACGCCATCGCGCGCGCGCTCCAGCTCGATGACACCGAACACGCCCACCTGTTCGACCTCGCCCGCGCCGCCGACGGCATCCCTTCGTCCGGTCGTCCGCGACGTCGTGCCGCGAAGGCGGCCACGCCGCGACCGAGCCTGCAGTGGGCGTTGTCGGCGATCACCGACGGCGTCGCGTTCGTCCGCGATCAGCACCAGGACGTGCTCGCGACCAATGCGCTGGGGCGTGCGTTCTACGCACCCCTCATCGGTGACGGTGGGCGCACCCCGAACCTTGCCCGGTTCCAGTTCCTCGACCCCGCCTCCCATGACTTCTACCCCGACTGGGACCTGTTCGCCGAGATGTGCGTCGCGATCATGCGCGCAGAAGCCGGCCGCGACCCGCACGACAAAGGACTCCAAGACCTCGTCGGCGAACTCTCCACCCGCAGCGATGTCTTCCGGCGGCTATGGGGTGCGCACGACGTTCGAACCCACGGTGCAGGCACGAAGCGGTTCATCCACCCGATCATCGGCGAGGTGATCCTCGCGTACGAGGAACTCGTCATCACCGCCGAACCAGGTCAGGTGCTGATGATCTACACCGCCGAACCAGGGTCGCCCTCAGCCGAGCGGCTCAGACTCCTCGCCTCATGGAGCACCCCACAGGTGGTCGAGACTTCTTCCTGATGCGCCGCAGGACCGCGGCCTCCGGGCTGCACGCGAGGCGTGGTCCTATTCGGCTGCGATCGAGTCCGCCGCCTCGGTGAGGCCTGCGAGGAACCTCTCGACCGCGCCGCGCTCATCGTCAGTCAACTCAGCGGCCAGGCGTGCGAGGCGGCGATCGTACTCTTCGACGGTTGCGGAGAGCCGTGCTTCGGCCTCCGGGGTGGTGGAGATGAGGATGCTGCGCCGATCAGTCGGGTGGCTGAGACGCTGGAGCGAGCCGCCCCGCTCCAGGCGATCGAGGAGCGCCGTGGTCGAGGCTGACGAGATTCCAAGGTGGCGGGCGATCTCGGTCGGCTTGACATCTCGACCTTCACGCCGGGCGTAGAGCAGGTACTGGACTACCCGCAGCTCGTTGTCGCCCATCCCTGTAGCCGCGCGCACCCTTTCATGCCAGGCCGCGTCGGCGCTGCGGAAGCTGCGGTACGCAGCGACCACGGAGTCACTGTCCGTGACAGTCGCGGTCTCGTTCATATCGCCCCCCGGACTTCTCAGAAGTCAACAATACACGAATCAATAAAAGTAGTTTGACTAGCGATTCATGATGTGTGTAATCTCGCTAGCAAGTTGCTTCACCGAGCGAAAGACAAGGAAATGGGACGTCTCTACTACGGCATCGGCACCGACCCGATCGAGATGCCGGACCGCACTCTCACTCACCTTCGCGTGCTGGCCACGACAAAGCTCCGGCGTTCCGAGAGCTTCTCCGTCAGCTGGCGGCACCCCGACGGCGTGCCCGGCGGCCGCTCCACGATCTGGCTGCACTGCTCGATACCGCTGCGGTTCGAGTTGGACTCGGCCGAGGCGGAGAAACTCGACCGCGACTACCTGGAGCAGATGGCCAAGGCGGCGAGCTCATCCAGCGGCTTGACCATCGACCTCTGCGAGCCCGACGAGCTTCCGGTGCCCATCGTCCGCTCGCTGCTGGAGCGTGCAGCGTGAGCGCTCCCGCTGTGTCATCCCACCCGCTCATGATCCCCCCTGCGGTGCGATGGAATGAGGTGCAGCCGGGATTGCGCGTCGGCACGCGTAACGGCGAGTACCTCGGGTTCGTCGAGTCGACGGCCCACGGCACGTTCGTCGCCGTCGATGGCCACTCGACGCCCGTCGGCCGCTACTACTCGCTGCGCGAGGCTCAGCGGGCCGTGCTCGAGGTCAAGCGAATGGGCACGCGCCGATCCCGCGCCTCCGCTGAGCTGATGGCACGCCGGCTTGCGACGTCATCGGGTCTTGTCGCCGCGACACTCATGGTCAGCGCAGGGGCGCTCTTCTTGACGGGATGACMGGGTCGGGAGGCGTCCGCCGCCGGCTCAGCCCGCCGAACCCGCCGCCTTCAGCTGGAGTGCGACGTCGGTCTTGACCTGCAGATGCTCGCAGATGCGCGAGATGAGGGATAGATCGGCGGCGAGCTGGGCGACGCCGGCGAAGTCGAGATCGAAGCTCTCACGACGGGCCTCGAAGGTGACGAGCCAGTGCGGCGCGCCATCGCGCATTGCGGGCTGGATATACGTGAGGGTCGACGCGTTGCGCAGCGACACCACCACCAACCCGGAATCGGGTCCAGCCGTGAAATCCTTGTCGAGCACCGATACTTCGATATGCGTGTTGGCGTTGGACTCGAGGAACTCGCGCACCCAGCCGTCCACTGTCGCCTGATCGCGGTAAGGCATGTGATCACCGTGGTGCTTCCTGTGCCGGGCGTAGGGAGGCACTGATCTATTTTACGCGACGGCGGCACCACCTGATGCGCCCCTGTGAGGGGCGCCGGTGACGTGAGCGGCCGGTGAGGTCACGCGAGAGGGAGCGGGACGCGGCCCCGCCCCCTCTGCGTCGACTGCCCGGCGCTACTTCGCGGCGTCCAGGATCATCTGAGTGACGACATCCGGATTGCTGATCATCGCGACGTGCGAGCTGTCGATTTCGATGGTCGTCGATCCGGCGCGAGCCGCCATCGCCCGTTCGGCCTCCGGCGGGATGGTGTGGTCCCCACCAGCGACCAGGTACCAGCTCGGGATGGTCTCCCAGGCAGGCGCACCGGACGGGGTCAGGAGTGTCGGGAGGGCGGCGGGACGCTGCGAGGCGGCCAAGACGGCCGCCTGCTTCTTGGCGAGGTCGCCGGCGAACAGATCGCGGAAGAACGCCGGATCAATGTAGGCGTCAAGGTCCGTCGCGCCCGGGCCGAACGGACGGAAGATCAGATGATCGGCGAAGTCGTTGTGGCCACCGCCGAGCGCATTGGCAGCCAGCACATTCTCGTCCGCGGCCAATGCGTAGGCGGCGATGTACACGAGCGACTTCACATTCGGGTTCCCGGTTGCGGCGTTCGTGATGACGGCGCCGCCGTAGGAATGCCCGACGAGGACGATATCGCCGGGGATCGTGGCGAGCACGGTCTTCAGATAGTCGGAGTCCGCGGTGAGACCGCGCAGCGGATTGGCCGGAGCGATCACCGTGAACCCCTTCTTCTGCAGACGCTCGGTGACGCCGTTCCATCCCGACGCATCCGCGAACGCGCCGTGCACCAGCACCACCGTGGGCAGCGATTCAGGTGGTGGTGCCGCCTTGTCCTGTGCGGAGGCCGGCAAGGCGACCGAGAGGGCAGTGAGTACAGCAGCGCCGGCGAGGGCGAGGGTCCAGCGCAGAGCGTGCCGACCGTTGACGGGCATGATGTTCAAAATCGTCCAACTCCCTAGTTYGTCGATGAGTTCGGTGATGCGAGTGCGCAGTCGGTGGACCTGCGATCTGTGGGGAACGCTACGGGCGTACGCACATCGCGACATCCGTCGCGCATACCTAGGTTTGCGCGACGCTCCGCTGGGAGAAGCGACTCATTGGCGTGCTGCAGCGCCGGGAGCGGCTACCGACGCGGGTGCCCGCCGGCCTCGGCGTCATCACCATCCGTAGCTGCGCGGCCGCCTCACCCTCTCCCACGATCCGCACGGTTTGGCCGAGCCCGCGCGATAGCCGTGGCTCGCGACGCCGAGAACCACCTTCGGACTGAGACACACGCGGAGGAGGGCGATGAAGCAGGCCAGAGGCGACCGCGCTGGAATACTCTCGACCACCACGGAGCGGCGACAGCCGCACAAAAGCTAGCCTGAGGACCATGGAGGACTGGGAAGAGGACGCGGCGGAGCAGCTCGAACGGCTGACGCACTCCCCGATGGCGGATGCGATGCGCGGCACGGTCCGGATCCTCTCGCTTTCGGCCCCGAAGCCCCGGGGCCGCTACCAGAAGTGCGAGATGACGCTCCAGCTCGAGGCCCCTGAACTGAAGCCGGAGACCCTCGAGACCGAAGTCGTCCTCGACCGCAGGTACTGGCCGGCCGTAGGCACGGTCCTGCGCGCACGCATCTCGCGGCGGAAGCCCCGCATGCTCGACGTCGACTGGGAGTCGCTCGCCCGCTGACTTGCCCGGGCGATCCCGCTCGGGCGAGGAGAAGTCAATCGAGATCGATACCGCTGCGTCGGGCGAGTGTGACGAGGAGGCGCGCCTGAAAGTCGGCGTCGGTCGCTGCGGGGTGCGGAGTCTGCGTGCGACGGTGATGCCAGTACCCACCGGTGGCGGGCCCGACATCGGGATTGGTCGCCAGCCAAGTCTGAGTTCGGTGGCCCTCGACGAGATCGTCCGGCGCAGCCGCACCGCCCATACGAGTCGGAACCCAGCCCGGGTCGACGGCGTGACTGGTCGTGTCGGGCCATCGATGAGCAAGAGCCTGGCCGAGCGTCGTCACCCACAATTTCGTGTCGCTGTAGGTCGCAGTCGCAGATGCCAGTCGATCGAGGTCGACGGAGCCGCCGCGGTGCATCGAACTGCTGAGAAAGATCAGGCGCGCAGGCTTGAGCATCGCCGCCGTCAGCACATAGGGCGCGACGATGTTCACCGGCACCACCTCGTGTGCCCGCGTCGTCCCAGCGTTGTGGATGACGGCGTCGAACCGGCCGAACCCGTTCGCTTGGCGGGCGACATCGCGGGTCGCTTCCACATCGGAGAGGTCACCAACCACGGCCCCCGCCCAGCGGGCTGCGTCGCCCGGTACCCGATCGGGAGTGCGGGAGTGCACCACCACATCGTGGTCATGGCTCGCGAGCTCGATCGCCGCGTCGAGCCCCAGCCCGGTCGAGGCCCCGGTCACGAGGATCAGCGCCATGCCGGTGCCTCGCGAGCCACGTTGCCCATCAGGTCAGTGCTCCGTCTCTGATTTGCCGAAGACGTCTCTGGCGACGCCTACTGCGGCCATGGCCTTGGGCCAACCGGCGTAGAACGCGAGGTGGGTCAGCGCTTCGATCAGCTCGGTCTGGGTGACGCCGTTCTGACGAGCGAAGTCCAAGTGGAAGCGGAGTTGCTCGGTGTTCCCCAGGACGACCAGTGCGGCTACCGTCAGCAGGCTTCGGTCCCGCTTGGACAGCTCCACCCGCTCCCACACATCGTCGAACAGCACCTTGTCGGTGTACTGAGCGAGCGCGGGCGCGATGTCTCCGACCGCCTTGTGTCCGCCCGTCCAGCCCGTTCCTGCATTGTCGGTCATGATGATCCTTCCCTCAAACCCATGGAACACCGATCTGTGCGGGCCCGGGAGGCTCTGCTGGAAGGTGTACTGGCAGAGCATCCCTCGTCACCCGGCCTCCGCGTAGTGTCCGTCGTGGGTTGGCGAAACGACCTTGCTCGAACACGTGCCAGATGACACCTGTGCAGCCAGAGCAAGTCTTGAGAATCACGGAGGCAGAACATGACGGAGACGAAGGTTTGGCTCATCACGGGCGCCGGGCGCGGAATGGGCGTGGACATCGCTCAGGCGGCGCTCGCTGCCGGTGATCGCGTCGTCGCCACCGCCCGCGACGCTGCGAAGATCGTTGCGGCTGTGGGAGAGCACAAAGACCTCCTCGCCGTCTCGCTCGACATAACCGACAGCGTCTCGATCGACGCGGCCGTGAAAGCCGCGATCGACCGCTTCGGCCGCATCGACGTGCTCGTCAACAACGCCGGCAGCTTTCAGGCCGGATACTTCGAAGAGATCAGGCCGGAGCAGTTCCGTGCGCAGATGGAGACGAACTTCTTCGGGCCGCTCAACGTCACGCGCGCGGTGCTGCCTGTCATGCGGCGGCAACGATCGGGACACGTTCTCACGATCACCTCGACGGCCGGTATTGTCTCGGGCGGGTTCGGCAGCGCATACGGCGCCTCGAAGTTCGCGCTGGAGGGCTGGAGCGAGTCGCTGCGTGAAGAGGTGGAGCAGTTCGGCATCCATGTCACCGCCGTCGAACCCGGCTTCTTCCGCACAGAACTTCTCGTGGAAGGAGCCTCGACCCTCTGGCCCGACCTCTCAATCGAGGACTACGCAGACACCGCGAGCACGATCGAGGGATGGAAGTCGATGAACGGAAAGCAGAGCGGCGACCCMGCGAAGCTCGCGTCCAGCCTTGTGAAAGTGGTCGAACTCGACCAGCCGCCGGCGCGATGGGTAGCCGGGGCGGACGCCGTGCAGGCGGTGCAGCAGAAGGGTCAGAAACTCATCGAGCAGGCCGCGGCCTACCTCGAACTCTCCACAGGACTCGACCACACTGACGGCCCTGTCTGAAGTTCACACAGTCGTCCACTGAACTCGTCGGCCAGTCGCTGAGGGGTTCGAGGGAGAGATTCCCTCGGTCTCCATCGCGCACGCCCACGGAATCACGGGGGCTGACGGTGGCGCCGCGCCGGCGAGCATGACTTGCGTAAATAATGGGCGTCAACTGACGCACGAACCTGGCTGCTCTGATCAGTCGCTCAGCCGCTGAGCCCAATAGCCCGGTCGGCGTCTCTCGTGTGCGTACGCGACGACGTAGATCTCGTCGTCGATCCGAAGGTAGACGACGTCGAACGGGAAGCCGGGGATGCTGCGGGAGTACACCTGCGGGGTGCGCTGCCGATCACGGTAGAAACCCCAGGTGATCGACGGATCGAGGAGGCTCTCGATCGCGGCATCGACAGCATCCATGAAGACCTCGCCTCACCCGGGACGCTTCGACTCGTACCATTGCGCGGCGGCACGGTACTCATCGAGCGCGTCAGCGTGCTCGCGCCAGGTGAACGTCACAGACGAGTGGCCGCGATCTCAGCGCGGACTCGAGCGTGCGCCTCGCGCCCGTCAACAAGCTCCGCGTCGCCGCTCACGACGTCCTCGGCACGGCGGTCGATGGTCTCATCCCACGACGAGGCGACCTCAGCCTCGGTCGCGTCGACGTCGCGGTCCACACTGAGCAGAAGCTGGTGGGCCGCCTCGAGGCGCTCGTCCGCGTCGAGCGCCTTGCCTGCCTCGATGTAGTCCGCGAGCTTCGGAGTCATGCTCCGAGTGTACGGCGACCGACCGACGACGAGTCAGCGTCAACTACGTCCGCACCAGTCCAGAAGTTACCTACTCCGCTTGGAACGTCTGCCCGAACTTCCGAGTCGAGGGCAACGAAGTCAGCAAAGTCGTCACGACCCAGCGCAGTACCAACCGGACGTTTGAACCCTCGAACCCCGTGAGGGGTCTCCACCTTAGCAGGGTGAAATCGCGGCTCCGCGGAGGGACAAACCCCGTCAGAACCGCCTACTCACGCACTCCAAACACTCCAGAATCACCGAGAGTCGGCATCCTCAGGATGCTCGGGGTCACCTGGGGGTCACCTGGGCTGTCCGACTCGAGTCGGCGCTCATGCGCTGAAGCCGGTGCGTGCTCAGGCGCCGGCCAGTCCCCGCAGCGGCCCGAGGAGCTCGTCGACAGCAACTCTCAACTCCGGGACGCGAGTGGATGCAGCCGCCCACACCACGCGTGCATCGACAACGGCGTAGCCGTGAGCAAGGACGTTCCGCAGCCCGATGATCCGTTTCACGTCCGAGATCCGCGCCGCCGTCTCAGGGTCAACTCGTCGCAGGTTGTTGAGCGCTTCGCCGATGATCTCGAGCTGCCGTTCCACTGCCGAGCGACGCAGTTCATCGTGCACGTATCTGTCTTCATCCAGATCGTCTATGAACGCCGCGATCAGGTCGGCCGCGCCGCGCACATCCCACAGAAACGCTGCAGACTCAGGCCGCATACAGTTCCTCAGCGGTCGCGAGCGCACCCGCTTGGAAGTAGGGGTTGCGTACGGCATCCGCCATCACCAAGTCGACCGGACGACCAAAAAGACCCTCGAGGTCTTCCTTGAGCCCGAAGTACGCGTCGAACAGATCGACCACGCTCGGGTCGAACTCGACGAGCAGGTCCACGTCACTGCGGGACGCATCGAACCGCTCCCCAGTCGCCGAGCCGAACACCCGCATGTGCCGGACCCCGCGCGCTCGACACACGCGCGCCATCGCCTCACGATCGACAACAAGCCTGAGCGCCATGCCGCGAGTCTACCCAGGCGCCCACTGCTCCCGCCCGGGAAAGAGGTACCGGCAAGCTGCCGCCACGCGCGGGTCCTGGCACGGTCGGGAACCTTCCCCGCCTTCAATCGTGCGATCAGCCGACGACACCGTCGTTGGCGTCGCGTCGGGAGGTAATCGGCCCGCTGTGGATTGGTGTAGTCAGTTCGAGATGCCATGGCACGTCGTCCCACATGCCCCGGTATTGCGGGCCGCAGAAGTTGCTGGTGGCGATCCCGCGCCATCGGTCGACACTGAAGCTGCGGCCGCTACCCGATGACGTCTGTTGACGGCGGAAGCAGCACGCGAATCTGTTGCCCGATCTCGTGGATGATCTGATCGACGCTGGAATCGACGTTGACACTGGCCGCCATGCTGACGAACATCACCGCGGAGATGATTCTCGATGCGGTCGTGGCGTGGGTCTCTTCGATGCCTCCGGAGCGCTGAAGTATCGTCGCGACTGCTTCTTCGGTTCTTGCCACGATGTCGAGCGCTTCACTGTGGCGGGGCTCGGTAGGGTCGCCGAAGACCATCTCTCGCAGGTAGGTGCGGCCGTTGTCGACCTGGGTGCGGTTGCACTCGACGATGGGGCGGATGAGCGCCAGCACGGCATCGACGACGCCGGCATTGCCTGCGGCATCCTTCCGGCCTCTGTCCAGGGCTGCGGCGTAGGCGGCATTTTGCACGAGGAGCAGGAGCTCACCCTTGGTCTTCACATAGAGGAACAGGGTCCCCGCGCCGATATCGGCCTTCTCTGCGATCTGCTGGGTCGTGACCTCGTCGACGCCATGCTGAGCGAACAGTTCACGAGCGGCGTCGATGATGCGGTCGAGCTTCTGCTGCTTGTTCCGCTCACGCCGGCCGATCGGCGGGGTGGCGAGAGTCATGGTGTCCTCCTGAAGTGTTCGGGGGCTGCGGTCGGTAGAGGCCACTGTCACGCCCCACCGGGCTCGAATGCGCCCCGCATCATTCTCGCGTGACCTTCACGGTGCCCCGCCACCACGCGCTACTCCTCGTAGTGCGGAAGGACCCGGCCGTCCTTCACGTACGTGAGGGTGGCCGTGACGTCGTAGGCGTGAACCGCTGACGCGAACGGGACGATGGCCTCAGTGACCTGGGCGATATCCGTACCCGAGAAGAAGCCATCTCGCGCTCCGTGGTCGGCGAAGCCGAGAATGACCGACGCGTGAAAGTGCTGGTCCTCGGGATTATCGTGCGCAACGTTGGGCGTGTCCCACAGCTTCTCGCTCCACGGGAGGAACACCTGCGTCCGAAGTTCCTTGAGAACTCCGGCACGGGCCATGGCCGGCACAAGAGTCTTCTTGATGAACTTGTGAAACGCGATCGTCCCGACGCCCTCGCGGCGGCGGAGGTAGACGATGACGCGTGATCCGACCTTCTCTCCGGGCGCGACGTTGTACCAGCGGGACGAGCTCGGCGGCCCTGCATACAGGAGAGTGCGGCGGAAGACATTGATCTCGTCCGCGTAAGCCAGTGCCGTCTGCTTGCGACCGGCCAGCGGCGACAGGGCAGACTCGAAGGTGACTTCGGCGATGCCGTCGATCTTCCGGTCGATCGGGATCTGCGTCTCGACGCTCTCGGTGGCGGGCCACATGCCGGGATTCTCCTCGGCGAGGTGGATCTGCCGATACTCCTCGAGTCCGGGCGTGCTCGCGATGATCCCGGAGTGCGGGCCTCTCCAGTAGTCCATGCCCGTCTGCCGCGCCTGGTCGCTGCGCACCCACAGCAGGATCGACGAACTGAAGTGCTTCGACGCATCGGGCGCCGGTGTCGTGTTGCTCATGATGACTCCTCCGGTGTCGTTCGTTCGTTGTGTCCGTGCGGGTATGCCACGGTCTACTCCGCGAGGAACGTCGCGGCAATGGGGCCGAACTTCTCCCAGTACTGGAAGATGCCGCCGTGGCCGGAATTGGGGTAGATGATCAGCTCACTGCCCTTGATGCGTGCCTGGAGGTCGTGCGACAGCACCGACGGGACCATCCGGTCGTTGTCGCCGTTGGCGATCAGGGTCGGCTGGGTGAGCACCGACAGGTCGGACGGCTGAGAGCGGCCGAAACGCTGAATGGCCTTCAACTGAGTGCTGAACGCCTTGTTGGTGATCGGCTCGTCCCGGTCCGTCGTCCGTTCCTTGAGTCGCTCGACGAAGGCCTTTCCTGCCTTCTTGCCTGCCTCGTCGCGGTTGAAGAACAGGAACTCCTTCGGGTCGGATCGGGTGATGACGGAACGGAAGATGTCCCAGTAGGTCACCCCGACGACCTTGTCCATATCCTTCCCGCCTCGAGGGCCGGTGCCGGTCAGAACGAGTTTGCGGACGAGGTCGGGGTGCTTGACCACCAGATCCTGGGCGATCATGCCGCCCATCGAGAACGAGAAGATGTCGATCGTCTCGAATCCGAGGGCTGCGATGAAGGTATGCGCGTCGTCGGCGGCTTCCTCGATCGTGCCATGGACTGTGCCGGACGAGGCGCCGACGCCGGTGTTGTCGAAGGTGATCACGTGCCGGTTCTTCGCGATCGGTTCGACGATCCGAGGGTCCCAGTTGTCCAGGGTCGCGGCCAGGTGGACGAAGAAGATGACGGGGATGCCGCCCTTCGGTCCGAGTTCGCGGTACGCGAAGGTGGTGCCGCCCGCGGTGATGGTCTTCGTCGGGGCTTCTGCATAGGACGCGACCACGGGTTCGGTGTTCTTCGATCTCATGATGAGGTTCTCCTTCTTCGGCTGTCGATGACGTGGTAGGTCAGCGGGCGATCGCGATGCCATTGTCAGTTTTCCTGAGTATACTCATATATGAGGGCTCTCACAAAGTGCCATTCGCCGCCCGGGTCGACGCTCAGCACGGCCTGCTCTGACCCCGAGACCATCTCGCCAGAAAGTGATCCAATGACATCTCTCACCAACGCCGTCGTCCTCGTCACCGGCGCGAACGGCGGCATCGGAACCGAATTCGTTCGGGCGTCCTCTCTGCGAGCACGTGCTTGTCGCGGGACAACGCGTAGTGAACGGCCTCGTAGTGGTCGTACGTGCGCAGCACGACGGCATCGAGATTCGCGTGGTCGATGATTTCCCGGAAGTCGGTCGTCGCGAACGGAATTCGATACGTCGCTGGTCTTCGAGCACGGTCGGTGAGATGTCGCAGATGCCGACGACATCCACCGCGGGGTTGTCCAGGAGGTAGGGCAGGTGCATGATCTGCGCGATCTGCCCGCATCCGACGACGCCGACTCTGATTGGCTTGGTCACTCGCTGTCATCCCTTGGTTGCGCCGGAGGTGAGGCCGCCGATGAACTGCTTCTGCATGGGGCTACTTCCGATGGTCGATGCGGATCAGACGCCACGGACGTCTCAGGTCGAAGCGCAGGCGCAGGCGCCGCTGTCGGGCGAGGTTGATGCCCACGACAACAGCCGCGACCAATGGGACACCCCCTGCTACGGCGAAGGCGACATGCACGCCCCGTGTCTCGGCGATCCATCCGATCAAGAGCGCTCCCCCGGTCTGCCCTCCCGCCATGACGAGGACATACAGCGCGGCCGCGCATGGACGAACTGGAGGAGAGTTGCACGAGCGACTCGGCCCCTGTACCGAAGAGGATTCGCGCCATGGAGAGCGCTACGATCGCGACCAAGAAGATCGGCTCGATCGGCGCGGATGCGCCAAGCAACATCGCGCTGCCGAACAGCACGGCTATGCCGACCTCTTCGACGACGGGCTGGATCGGCTTCTCGACCGGATCGATGGGGTGCACACCGAGTCGGGTCGTCAAGACTGAGCCCGATCCAAGCCTTAGTGTTGGCACACCGC
>NZ_JBFUFC010000035.1:0-25274 GCF_056403635.1 Microbacterium sp. P2_F9
CTGCTGCCCCGGCACCCGCCCCCGCCGCTCCGGCTGCGCCGGCAGCGCCCGCTGCCTCTGGTCCGTCCGCCCATGGACTGGGCGACGACGCGGACTCGGTCTCTTACGTCACTCCGCTGGTGCGCCGCCTCGCGCAGCAGCAGGGTGTCGACCTGAGCACCGTCAGCGGCACCGGCGTCGGTGGCCGCATYCGCAAGGAAGACGTCCTGCAGGCGGCGGCAGCCGCCGCTGCTCCGGCCCCTGCCGAGGCGGCGCCCGCTCCCGCCGCACCGGCGCCGGTGGAGATCTCGCCGCTGCGCGGGACCACCCAGCCCATGTCGCGACTGCGAAAGGTCATCGCGGAGCGCGCCGTGGCCTCGATGCAGGCGACCGCGCAGCTCACGACTGTCGTCGAGGTCGATGTGACCAAGCTGTCCTCGTACCGCGACAAGGTCAAGGCTGATTTCCAGTCGAAGACGGGCGACAAGCTGTCGTTCCTGCCGTTCTTCGCGGTGGCGGCGGTCGAGGCTCTCCAGGCCTTCCCGATCGTCAACGCCACCGTCGACGGCAGCGACATCGTCTACCCGGCGAGCGAGAACATCTCGATCGCCGTCGACACCGAGCGCGGCCTGCTCACGCCGGTTGTGAAAGATGCTGGGGGCAAGAATCTCGCGCAGTTCGCCCGCGAGATCGCCGATCTCGCTGCGCGCACCCGGGACAACAAGCTGAAGCCCGATGAGCTGGCCGGCGGAACGTTCACCCTGACCAACACCGGCTCGCGCGGCGCGCTGTTCGATACCCCGATCGTGTTCCTGCCGCAGTCGGCGATCCTCGGCCTCGGCGCCGTGGTCAAGAAGCCGGGTGTCGTGCAGGTCGATGGCAAGGATGCGATCTCGGTGCGCTCCTACGTGTACCTCGCGCTCTCGTACGATCACCGCATCATCGACGGCGCCGACGCGGCACGCTTCCTCGGTGCGGTCAAGGCCCGTCTCGAGGCCGCGCAGTTCGAGGCCGATCTCGGCATCTGACCGAACTGACTATGGCTGCTCCGCGATGTCGTGCACATCGCGGAGCAGCCATTTTCCATCTGTGCGGATCACCAGGACGAGCTGCGCGACCGGACCCGCGGTGACCGGTTCGACGCGCAGCACGGCGGCCCCGCCGAAGTCGTCCAGCAGCGTCACTGTGCGCTGATCGGTCGGGAGGTCGATCGCCCCTGCAGCGCTGACCGCAGACGGATCCTCCAGAATGCCCGCGAGGCAGGCGTCGTCTCCGGCGCACGCGATGCGCTCCGCGAGCAGGTCGGACGTGACGGCCGCAAGATCTAGCGGCGCAGGCGCCGTCGTGATCGGGGTCTCCGTCGCGCCAAGGGTCGCGGCATCCGTCGCGCCAAGGGTGGCGGCATCCGTCGCTGCATGGGCCGGCACCTCGGCGGTGGCCGGTCCTTCGCCACCCGCCGGCCACATCAGCCCCGCCGCGAGCACGGCAGCGGCGATGCACAGCGAGACGATGATCGGTCGTCTGCTCCGCCCCGTCGGCGCAGACTGCACGCGGCGCCACAGTCCGGTGGTCACGCGGGAAAGCAGGTCGGCGAAGTCCGCATCGATGTGCCGTGCGAGGGTCTGCCCGAGCCCCGTGCGCTCAGTGTGGCCGGGCGTCGCCGGACGGAGATCTTGTGTGCGGCCGTCGAGGTCGCGAACCCTGCGCGGCGCGAGGACGGCCGTGGCGAGCGGCTCGGGATCGGCCAAGCCGAACAGCCGCTCCTCGATGCGCGGCAGCGTGTGGGCGAGAAGCGCAGGATCGGTCAGGGCGGCGATGAGCTCCTCGATCGGCTCCGCCATCCTCCCCGCCCCATCGAGGAGGGCGCTGAGGACGCCAGACGACCCGCGTACGGCCGACTCCCCACCTTCGTGCGCAGCGAGCATGGGCTGACCGCCCTCGGTGAGCCACCACGTCGCAGGGCAATCGGCATCCGCGCCTCCGGCGGCGAGCTCGTGCGCGCCGCGCGCGACGCTCACCGCGAGCGTGAGCCGTTCACCGGCGCTGAGCGGGGTCGCCGCGCGCCGCATGAGGAAATCGCTGAGCCGCTCCGTGCAGACCGGCAGCGCTACGTCGTGACCGTCCGCACGTCGGACGATGTCCGCCGGACCGAGCACGTGTCCATCGCGGGCCGCCCTCCAACCCGGCCACTCGTCAGGGAGCAGCTCCGCGTCGACGAGGAGGACGCTGCCGGCGCCGGGTGCACTCGCGAGGACGCCGGGCCACGGCGAGTCGGCGGGCGCCGCCACGGAGCGGAGGATCCGGTAGGAGCTCGCGAGGGAGGATTCGATTGGCACCCGCCGAGTGTCGCAAGCGAGCAGTCCGCGCACCGCCCTGGTTTCTCATCCGCGCACGGAACCGCGATCCCGCTCACTGGGGAGGAACGGGCGGAGCCGCCCGAAAGGTATCCTGGAGGCATGTCCGCCCGCACCAACGCACCCGAGAAGCGACCGAACTTCTTCCGTCAGCTGCGCACCCTTTACACGTACACGCAGAAGGCGTACCGCTGGCTCCCCTGGCTGCTCGCGGGAATCCTGGTGCTCAGCATCGGTGCCGGCGTTGCCGTGGGTCTGCTGATCCCGCCCGTCGCGTGGTGGAGCGTCACGATCTGGGGAATCACCGGCGTCATGCTCGGCATCCTCATCTCCCTCATGACGATGACCCGGCTGTCGACCTCGGCGATGTACAAGCAGATCGACGGGATGCCCGGCGCAGCCGGTCACATCCTTTCGACTTCGCTCGGGCGCAACTGGTCCGCGAACGACACTCCGGTGGGCGTCAACCCGAAGACCCAGGACGCCGTGTACCGCGTCGTCGGTCGAGGCGGGGTCGTGATCGTCGCGGAAGGCGCCCGCGGGCGCTTGACGCGCCTCGTGAACGACGAGCGCTCGAAGGTGCAGCGGGTTGCCTCCGGCGTGCCCGTGACGGTCATCTACATCGGTCATGGCGAGGGCGACGTGACGATCGCGAAGCTCGCCCCGACCATCAAGGCGCTGCCGAAGAAGATCGACAAGACGACCCAGTCGGCGGTCATCAAGCGGGTCGACTCCGTGTCGCAGTCGCTGGCGTCGCTGCCGATCCCCAAGGGCATCGATCCCACGAAGGCACGCGCGCCGCGACCCCGCTGACCCGCAGGCCGGTCAGGCGCGGATCAGCACCGTGCCCGCGGCCTTGTCGTGCAGCCCACGGTTGTCGGCGTCCCAGATGACGGCGGGGATCACGAGCACGAGCAGTGCGGTGCGCACGATCGGCCGCCACAGACCGGTCCAGCCGCCGCCGAGACGGATGACGCGCAGGCGCATGATCCGGTGTCCCGGGCTGCCGCCCAGCGTGGGGATGAAGAGGATCTGCACGATGGCGAACACGACAGTCGTCGCGAGCGGATCGTAGTCGAAGAACGCGATCGAGATCAGGACGGCGCAGGCCCAGTCGATCGCCAGCGCCGCGGCGCGGCGGCCGAGCTGCGCGATGCTGCCCGAACCCGCGGGCGCGAGGCCGAGGCGCTGCCCCGCATAGTCGTTTTCTGGCTGGGTTCCGGGCACCGCACCAGCCTATCCGCGCACAAGTAACATCCCGGAAACATGGGAGATACTGTCGGGACACGCCCTTTCGGTACGGTCATCAAGACCGCCACGGCGGGCGGCACTGCCCGAAGCCCTACCTCTGGAGCCTTAATGTTCAAAGATTCATCCGAGGTGCTGAAGTTCATCAAGGACGAGGACGTCAAGTTCCTCGACATCCGCTTCACGGATCTTCCTGGTGTTCAGCAGCACTTCAACATTCCCGCCTCGACCGTCGATGAGGAGTTCTTCACCGTCGGCCAGCTGTTCGACGGCTCCTCGATCCGAGGCTTTGCGAACATCCACGAGTCGGACATGCAGCTCATCCCCGACGTGTCGACCGCGTACCTGGATCAGTTCCGCGAGGCGAAGACGCTCGTCATGATCTTCGACATCTACAACCCGCGCAACGGCGAGATCTACCACAAGGACCCGCGTCAGGTCGCCAAGAAGGCCGAGAAGTACCTCGCGTCGACCGGCATCGCCGACACTGCGTTCTTCGCTCCCGAGGCGGAGTTCTACATCTTCGACGACGTGCGTTTCGAAGTGAAGCAGAACTCGAGCTTCTACTTCGTCGACTMCGAAGAAGGCGCCTGGAACAGCGGTCGCGTCGAAGAAGGCGGCAACCTGGCGAACAAGACCCCCTTCAAGGGCGGCTACTTCCCGGTCAGCCCCGTCGACAAGACGGCCGATCTCCGCGACGACATCACGCTCAACCTCATCGAGGCGGGCTTCATCCTCGAGCGCTCGCACCACGAGGTGGGCACGGGCGGTCAGCAGGAGATCAACTACCGCTTCGACACGATGCTGCACGCGGCCGACGACATCCTGAAGTTCAAGTACATCGTCAAGAACACTGCCGAGCAGTGGGGCAAGGTCGCGACCTTCATGCCCAAGCCGCTGTTCGGCGACAACGGCTCCGGCATGCACGTGCACCAGTCGCTGTGGCTCGACGGCAAGCCCCTCTTCTACGACGAGAAGGGCTACGGCGGCCTCTCGGACGTCGCCCGCTGGTACATCGGCGGCCTGCTGGCGCACGCTCCCGCGGTGCTCGCGTTCACCAACCCGACGATCAACTCGTACAAGCGCCTGGTCAAGGGGTATGAGGCGCCGGTGAACCTGGTCTACTCGGCCGGAAACCGCTCGGCAGCCATCCGCATCCCGATCACGGGCTCGAACCCCAAGGCGAAGCGCCTCRAGTTCCGCGCGCCGGATGCCTCGGGCAACCCGTACCTCGCATTCGCGGCGCAGCTCATGGCCGGTCTCGACGGCATCAAGAACCGCATCGAGCCGCACGAGCCGGTCGACAAGGACCTGTACGAGCTTCCCCCCGAGGAGGCGAAGAACATCCCGCAGGTTCCGAACTCGCTGCTCGACTCGCTCGACGCCCTCGCGGCCGACCACGCCTTCCTCCTCGAAGGCGGCGTCTTCACGCCCGAGCTCATCGAGACGTGGATCGAGTACAAGATCGAGAACGAGATCAAGCCGATCGCGGCCCGCCCGCACCCGTTCGAATACGAGCTGTACTTCGGCGTGTAATACGTCGCGCTGGAGAAGGGCCCCGGGCGACCGGGGCCCTTCTTTCGTTCACCGCGGTCGATAGCATGGCCGCATGTGGCCGTTCCACAGACCGGACCGGCCGGCGGGTCGGCAGTCCGCCCTGCCGGCGGCGCTCCGCGAGATCGGCGCCAACACCCCGCGGCGCTTCTCCCTCGGCCTCGACGATCCGGGCCAGGCAGCGCGGGCCTGTGAGGTGCTGGCCGAGCGCCTGGGGACGGAGCTGACCGTCCACCCTGACGCGCGACTGCTGCGGATAGCCTCCACATTCCAACCCGGAGACGCTGCCGTCCTTCGCCCGCTGAACATCCTGGATCAGGCGGGCATCGCGGTCGCCGACCTGCAGTTGACGGACATCGTCACGGAGATCACCGACGGGGCGCTACGCAGTGTCGTCCACGACTGGGCCGTCCACGGCAACACGGGACCCTATCGGCGCCGAGTCGAGCGTCTGGCTGGACCGACGCTCCTCGACCGATGTCTCGCCGCTGCGGGGACGGCACAGGCGACTCGAGACACGGATGCCGCGGCGTGGTGGTTAGCTGTGCGGTGCGTCGCCTTCAACACACCGGGCGCCGAGGTGCGACTGATCGACGAGGCCATCTCCAGCGACGATCGCGTCGCCGAAAAGCTGGTGGGTGCCGCAGCCGAACGCGTGCAGCTGGCGCGCCTGGGCGGCCTCGTGATCGACGTGCCGGCAGAGAGCATTGCGGCGGCGCTTGATCGCCGCGGCGTCGTCGCCGAGCGCGCCGCGGCGCTGACTGCGCTGCTGCCTGCTCACCTGGATGTCGTCGTCGCCGCCGCACTGTGCAACCTGGCCGATCGCGGCGGCGACGCAGCGCTCACCGCGCTGCGTGCGCTCGGCAACGCGGCGCCGACGGCACGGGTGCGCGCCACCTCTGAGGCCGCGATCTCCTCGGACGACGCGAACACTCGGGCGGCGGGCCTCGCCCTGCTCGCGCGCCACTGGCCAGGCGACGCACGGCCGGTGTGGCGCCGGTTTCTGGAGTCGAACTCCGCGCCGCTGCGGCAGATGGCCGAGACTGTCATGGGTGAGTGCGGCACTGAGGAGGACCTCCCTGATGCGGCCTCCCACCTCGCCATGCTGCTCCGGCTTCGGCACGGGATGTCGCAATCGCCACCCCGGGGCAGCGCCATCGTGAACCTTCTGATCCGATACCGCGACCACCCCGTTGCCCGAGAGGCGCTCGACGATCTCACGGCGCGCTGGCCGCGCCTGTCCGACGATATGCGCGCATGGGTATCGGGACAGCATCCTCAGCTCGTTCCGGTGGCCGCAGCCGCGGACGATGAGCCGTCAGAGCCGCCGTCCGAGGAACTCCTGACGTGGCCGCCGCCGTCGGTCCAGCGCGAGGGCTCGTCGTTCATGCTCGTCTTCGACGAGGAAGGCGCCCACCACCCCGTCAGAGGTCGGTTCGAGGAGCACCTCGACCGGCATCCTTCGGTCGAGGTGCTCGACGGTGACCGGGAATGGCTTTCGGTCATCATCCTCGCGGCGGATCCGGAGGCACTGGTCCGCACGCTGTGGTCTGCGGCGGGGGACGACAGTCACCCGTAGAAGAGCTTCTCGAACACGCGGCGGGCCCGCCGCGTCGCGCCGAGATAGTCCTCCTCGACCTGCGATGCCGAGCGCGGCGGGTACTCGAGGAGCCGGCCGATCCCATCGAGCCGGCGGCGGTCGGTGGGAAGGATGTCGCTGGTCTGCCCCGACAGAAGGGTATTGGCGGATCTGAGCCGGCTGGCCAGGCGCCACGCAGCCGCCAGTCGAGCACCGGCCGACTCGGGAATGAGGCCGGCGTCCTGCGCAGCACGCAGCGCGGTCATCGTCGAGGTCGTGCGCATGGCGGGAACGGCATGCGCGTGCTGCAGCTGCAGCAGCTGCACGAGCCACTCGACGTCGCTGAGCGAGCCCGGTCCGAGCTTCAGGTGGCGCGCGGGGTCCGCTCCCTGCGGAAGGCGCTCGTTCTCGACGCGGGCCTTGATGCGCTTGATCTCGCGCACGCCCTGCGGGTCTGCTGCCGCCGGATACCGCACCCGGTCGGCGAGCTCGGTGAACGCCCGAAGGAGCTTGACGCTGCCCGCGACACCCCGCGCCCGCAGCAGCGCTTGCGCCTCCCAGGACAGCGACCAGCGGCCGTAGTACTCCGCGTACGAGTCGAGGGATCGCACGATCGGGCCGTTGCGTCCCTCCGGTCGCAGGTCGGCGTCAAGATCGAGCGGGACGCGGTGATCCTCGGAGTGCTTGCGCAGGCCAGCCACGATCTTGTTGGCGAGTTCGTTGGCGTGCTGCGGCTCGATGCCATTGGCCCGATAGACGTAGAGGACATCGGCGTCGGAGCCGAAGCCGAGTTCCCGACCGCCGAATCGGCCCATCGCGATGACCGCGAAGTCCAGGGCGGCATCTTCCGGCGGCACCACCTCGCGGCGTACGGCCCGAAGCGTCGCCTGGATCGTGACATCTGTGATCGTGGTGAGCGACTCCGCCACCTGCTCGATGCTGACCGTGCCCAGCAGCGCGGCCATCGCGGTGCGGAGGAGTTCGCGTCGCCGCAGCGCCCGCACGGAGCGCATCGCGTCCGCGATCGTGGCATGGCGCGTCTGGATGGCACGTGCCTCCTCCTGGAGCGCGTGCCCGGAGCGCGGTGTCAGCAGCTCGTCATCGTCGAGCCACGCGGCCGACTCGGGGGTCCACTCCATGAGCTCGCCGACGTAGCGAGACCCCGACAGCACGCGGGTCAAACTCTCCGCGCCCGCTGATGAGTCCCGCAGCATCCGCAGGAACCACGGAGTGCTGCCCAGTCGCTCGCTGATGCGCCGGAAAGCAAGCAGCCCGTAGTCCGGGTCGACGCCGTCCGCGAACCAGCGGATCATGACCGGCATCAGGTGGCGCTGGATGGCCGCCTTTCGGCTCAGGCCGCTCGTGAGCGACGCGATGTGGCGCAGGGCGCCAGCCGGGTCGGCGAACCCGATCGCGGCGAGCCGATCATGCGCCTGCCCGGGCGAGAGCGCGCGCTCCTCGGCAGGCAGCGCCGCGACCGCCGAGAGGAGCGGCCGATAGAAGAGGCGGACATGGATGTCGCGGACCTCGCGCTTGATGGACTCCCAGACCTCCCACAGCGCCTCGCCGGTGTCGGCCAGCCGGGTGCTGCGGGCAAGGGTCCTCAGCTCCTCCGGTCGGGAGGGCATCAGGTGGGTGCGTCGCAGATTTCGCAGCTGCATCCGATGCTCGAGGAGCCTCAGGGAACGGTAGTGGCGGGCGAACGCGGCGGCCTCGGGTCGGCCGATGTAGCCTTCCGCGACGAGGGCGTCCAGCGCTGAGAGGGTGCCACGCTGGCGGATCTGGTCATCTGTCAGCCCGTGGACGAGTTGAAGGAGCTGCACGGTGAACTCGATGTCACGGATGCCGCCGGGGCCGAGCTTGATCTGGTAGGCGACCTCGCCGGCGGGAATGTGCTCGGTGACCCGCTCGCGCATGCGCTGCACGCTGTCGACGAAGTTCTCCCGCGCCGCGCTCGTCCAGATCTTGGGCTGGACCGCGGCCACGTACGCCTCGCCGAGCTCCAGGTCTCCGGCGATCGGGCGGGCCTTCAGCAGCGCCTGGAACTCCCAGCTCTTGGCCCAGCGGTCGTAATACGACAGGTGCGACGCGAGAGTTCGCACGAGCGCGCCCTGCTTGCCCTCCGGTCGGAGGTTGGCATCGACCTCCCAGAGCGGCGGCTCGATCTCCACGGACGAGATTCCCCGCATCAGCTGCACGGCGAGCCGGGTCGCGATGTCGACGACGCGGCTCTCGCCGATCTCATCGATGAGCTGCGGGTCGCCGCCCGCGACGAAGATGACATCGACGTCGCTCACGTAGTTGAGTTCGCGAGCACCGGTCTTGCCCATCCCGATCACCGCGAGCTGGGTCCGTGCGACCTGCTCCCGCGGGAACAGCGCGCCGCCCGCTCCCCCGCTGACGCGGGTGCGTGCCACGCTCAGCGATGCCTCGAGGGCCGCGCCCGCGGCATCCGCGAGCATCGCCGCCACCGCGGGGACCTCCTCGACCGGGTCCGCGCTCAGCAGATCGTAGGCGGCGATGCGCGCGAGCAGGCGTCGGTAGCGGGTGCGCAGCGCGACCCACGCCGCTTCGCCGGCCTCCTTTGCGAAGCCGTCTACGGCTCCGACCGAGTCCAAGAGGCCGACACGCAGTTCTTCCGCGGTGGGAAGGGCGCGGCCGGCGCCTTCGAGATGCGCGAGTTCATCCGGGTGGCGCAGGTAGAAGTCTGCGAATCCCGTCGACGCCCCGAGCAGCGCCCAGAGGGCGTGCCACCCCTGCGGGTCGCGCTGCAGAGCTCGGACGGGAGCGGGGTCCCGCCGCACGATCCTGACGAGGGCGGTCAAGGCAGCATCCGGGTCTGCTGCGGAGGCCGCCTCCGACGTGAACGCCTCCCGAGGCAGCCCGAGTGCCTCCTGGAGCTCGCCCAGGCCGGACTCGGCATCCGCCAGTTGGCTGAAGCCGATCCGGGCGAGCCCGGTCAGGGCGGACGTGCGCTCGTTCGAGGACACCATGGGGCGCCCGGTCAGAGCATCTCGAGATTGCTCTTCAGCTCGAAGGGCGTCACCTGCGTGCGATACTCCTGCCACTCCTTGCGCTTGTTGAGCAGGACGTAGTTGAAGACCTGCTCCCCCAGCGTCTCGGCGACGAGCTCCGACTCCTCCATGTACTCGAGGGCGTGGTCGAGACTCGCGGGCAGCGGCGCGTAGCCGAGCGCGCGCCGCTCCGAATCAGTGAGCGACCAGACGTTGTCCTCGGCCTCGGGCGGAAGGTCGTAGCCCTCCTCGATGCCCTTGAGTCCGGCCGCGAGCATGAGCGCGTAGGCGAGGTACGGGTTGGCAGCCGAGTCGAGCGCGCGATACTCGACGCGCGAGCTCTGGCCCTTGCTGGGCTTGTAGAGCGGTACGCGCACCAGCGCCGACCGGTTGTTGTGACCCCACGTGATGAAGCTCGGGGCTTCGTCGCCGCCCCAGAGCCGCTTGTACGAGTTCACGAATTGATTGGTGACCGCGGAGATCTCGTTCGCGTGCCGCAGCAGTCCGGCGATGAACTGACGGCCGACCTTGGAGAGCTGGTACTGCGCGCCCTCCTCGTAGAACGCGTTCATGTCGCCCTCGAACAGCGACATGTGCGTGTGCATGCCGCTGCCGGGCTTGCCGCTCAGCGGCTTCGGCATGAAGGTCGCATAGACGCCCTGCTCGATCGCCACCTCCTTGATGACGGTGCGGAACGTCATGATGTTGTCGGCGGTCGCGAGGGCGTCTGCGTAGCGCAGGTCGATCTCGTTCTGGCCGGGACCACCCTCGTGGTGGCTGAACTCGACCGAGATGCCGAGATCCTCGAGCATGCGCACCGAGCGCCTGCGGAAGTCGTGGGCGGTGCCGCCTGGCACGTTGTCGAAGTAGCCGGCGGAATCCACCGGCTCAGGACCGTCCGCGCCGAACGACGACGACTTGAGGAGATAGAACTCGATCTCGGGGTGCGTGTAGAAGGTGAACCCGGAGTCGGCGGCCTTGGCGAGGGCGCGCTTGAGCACGTGCCGCGGGTCCGCCACCGCCGGCTGCTCGTCCGGGGTGGTGATGTCGCAGAACATCCGCGCCGTCGGGTCGATCTCGCCCCGCCAGGGCAGGATCTGGAACGTCGTCGGGTCGGGGTGGGCCAGCAGATCGGACTCGTACGACCGGGTGAGTCCTTCGATCGCCGACCCGTCGAAGCCGAGGCCTTCGCTGAAAGCCCCCTCGACCTCGGCCGGCGCGATCGCGACAGACTTCAGCGTTCCGACGACGTCGGTGAACCAGAGCCGGATGAACTTGACCCCCCGCTCCTCGATCGTTCGCAGTACGAAGTCACGCTGCTTGTCCATCGCATCCTCTCCGGGCCCAGTCGGCCTGGTCAGTCTTCGCCGTCGACGTCGTCGTCCGGGCGCGGGGAACTCCCCCAGTCATCCTCGCGTGCATCGGCTTCCGCCCATGCCCGCGAGCGCTCGCGAAGGATCGAGGGAGCATTCGCAGCCTCCTCGGCCGTCTCGAACGGGCCCGCTCGATCGACCGCCGGWGATACGAATCCGAACTCGACCTTGCCCGTCGTCAGGTTGTACCAGTACTTCTCGCTGTCGCTCGACACTGCTGCCCCCTTCGATCCTCGTTCGATCCTACCGACCGGCCGCGTGCCGCTGGATAGGCTGAGGGCATGGCTTCCAAGGCGAAACGTGCAGTCGGAGTGGACATCGGCGGCACGGGCATCAAAGCCGGCATCGTGGACCTGGTCGGCGGCGTGCTCGCCAGCGACCGGGTCAAGGTTCCGACTCCCGTCGGCGCGCAGCCGAGCGACGTCCTGGAGGCCGTTCGCACCGTTCTGGAGGCGCTCGGCGTCGCAGACGACCACGACGTCCCGCTCGGGGTCGCGTTCCCCGCGATCGTCAAGGGCGGTCGCACGCTCTCCGCGGCCAACGTCTCGAAGGACTGGATCGGGTTCAAAGCCGAGAAGTTCTTCGCGAAGGGGCTCGGACGCGACATCCACTTCGCGAACGACGCCGACGTGGCCGGTGTCGCCGAACTGCGGTACGGCGCGGCGGCCGGACGCGACGGGCTCACGATCCTGACCACGCTGGGCACCGGCATCGGCTCCGCGATGCTCTACAACGGCGTGCTGGTGCCGAACACCGAGCTCGGTCACCTGCAGCGCGCCGGTGCCGAGACCGACTCGGAGGCGTTCGCCGCGTACTCGGCGATGGAACGCGAGAACCTGAGCTGGGAGGAGTGGGCGGCACGTCTGCAGTGGTATTACAGCCACGTCGAGTTCCTGTTCAGCCCCGACCTGTTCATCGTGGGCGGCGGCGTGTCCAAGCACGCCGACCAGTTCCTGCCGCTGCTTGACCTGCGGACTCCGATCGTTCCCGCGGTGCATCGCAACAACGCGGGCATCATCGGGGCTGCCGCCCTCGCGCTCGGCTGACCACACCGAGCTGCTGCTCGGCGGGAACCACCTAGTCGCCGGTCCGCAGCGGGTCGACGGCGTTCTCGATGAAGTGGCTGTCGCCGAGCACGCCCGCGTCGAACAGGACGCGGTACGCGGCCTCGACCTCGTTGAGTCGGTCCGCCCCGGCGGCAGCGCCGAGGTCGCCGGAGCGCACCTCGTCGAGCGACGCGATCGCCCATTTCGAGAACGCGGCCTGCAGGCCCATCGCCCGGTTATGGGGACCGGGGGTGTCAGCGACCCCGCGGCGGCCGGGGAACATGAAGCCGGTCGGGAGGGTCCACGGCCAGATCTTCGCGGAGGCGACGTAGAGCGCTTCGACGTCGGCGTGCGAAACGTGGGAGTCGAGCACCTCGTGCTCGCCGAGGCCGTTCGCGCGGAACAGGTCGTCCACGGTACCGGGGACGGTATCTATCGGCTCGACGGTGCCGGCCAGCGCGACCTGCACGCGGTCAGGCAGGAACGGGACGACGATGGGAGCGGCGAGGGCGACAAGCCCCACGGCGACAATGGCCACGGTTACCCCGGTCGTGATCTTGGCTGTGCGATTCATCATCGACAACCTACTCAGGGCGACCGACTCGAGGCCAACTGGCAGGTCACGTGGAGATAAGCGAATGGGCCGGCCTGTACGCCGGGTTCTGTTCCGGGGCGAAAGCCCCTTCGACGGTCATCTATCTCGGCGACACGTTGCCGTGCCGCTCCAGCGGCCTACCCGGGGACTCGGCGGGCCGCGTCATCATCCCCTGTCTGGCCTTGCTCCGGGCGAGGTTTACCTTGCGAGTCGCGTCGCCGCGACCCCGGTGGTCTCTTACACCGCCGTTTCACCCTTACCGCACCCGAAGATGCGGCGGTCTGTTCTCTGTGGCACTGTCTCGCGGATCACTCCGGGTGGGTGTTACCCACCGCCCTGCCCTATGGAGCCCGGACGTTCCTCGGTGCGGGAAACCCCGCCACGCGGCCGTCCAGCCGACCCATTCGCGGGCCGAGTCTAGCCGCCGCACCTGACGATGCGGTGCGCGTCAGACCTTGTCGGCCGACTCCGCGATGCGCAGATCGAGCGGGAAGTCGATCGGGAAGTCGCCGAACAGCAGGCGACCGGCGGATGCCGCGGAGGCGCGCACCTCGGCGGCCACCTGTTCGGCGAACGCGGCGGGCGTGTGCACGATGATCTCGTCGTGGAGGAAGAACGCCAGGTGCGGCGACCGCTCGAACGCTAGGCCGGACTGGGGCGCGGCATCCGTCTGCGAAACAGGCGGAAGTGCCGCCAGCCGAAGGCGCAGGTCGGCGAGCCATGCCAGCGCCCATTCCGCCGCCGTGCCCTGGACGATGAAGTTGCGGGTGAACCGGCCGCGATCCCCCGCCCGCCGGCGGGCTCGCGCTTCATCGGCGCCCGAGGCGCCTGGCTCGCTCGCGTGCGCCTGCGCGGCGTGCCAGAGCAGATCGGGGCGCGGGGAGCTGCGCCCGAGCCAGGTCGTGACGATCCCGCCCGCCTCGCCGATCCGGGCTGCGTCGTCGACCATCGCCATCGCGCGCGGGAAGGTGCGGCGGAGCCGCGGCACGAGGCGCCCGCTGTCGCCTGTCGTCGACCCGTACATGGCGCCGAGCATCGCGATCTTCGCCTCGGCGCGGGTGGCTACCGCCCCGGTGTCCACGATGCCGGTGTACAGATCGCGGCCGCGCGCGGCCGCGGCGAGCGCCTCGTCGCGCGCCATGGCGGCGAGCACGCGCGGCTCGAGCTGTGCCACGTCGGCGACCACGAGGCGCCAGCCCGGATCGGAGCGGACCGCGGTGCGCAGCTGCCGGGGCAGCTGCAGCGCACCCCCGCCGGACGAGGCCCAGCGGCCGGTGATGACCCCCGCCGGCACGTAGACGGGTCGGAACCTGCCCCGATCGATCCACTCGTCGAGCCAGTTCCACCCGTTCGCCGAGAGCAGGCGGGACAGTTTCTTGTACTCGAGCAGCGGCTCGATCACCGGGTGGGTCTGCTCGGCGAGCTCCCATCGGCTGGTCGAGTCGACCAGGATCCCGACGCGGTGCAGCGAACGCAGCAGCTTCGGCTGGGAGTCCAGGCTCGCCGTGGGATCCCCCAGGGCCTCGCGGACGCGCTGCGCCGACGTTTCGAGCTTGGCGGGCAGGCGGCCCGGATCGGGGCGCTCACCGAGGACGTCGGCGAGCAGCCGATCGTGCTCGGCGATATCCCAGGGCAGCCCGGCGGCGCGGAGCTCCTCGGCCACGAGGGCTCCGGCGGATTCCGCCGCCAGCAGCAGCCGCAGCCGCACCGGCTCTACCGCGGACGCCAGAGCTTCGCGCTGCCGCGCGAATTCGAGGAGCGCGCGGTCCAGGTCCACCGGGGGTCCGTCGGGCAGCGATGTGTCGTCCAGTTCGAACAATGCGGGCGCACGCGCCGGGAGCGCCGAGGTCACGGCATCCCACTCCGTCGCATTCCGCAGCAACTCCGCGGCGCCGACGAGCGCGGAATCCCTCAGGATCGCGTGGCAGAGCCGCAGGTCGTGGCAGCGCTCGACCCGCACACCTCCTGCGAGCAGGTCGGGGTACCAGCTCGGCGTGTCGTTCCAGACCCATCGCGCGGCGTTTCCTGCCTCGCGCGACGCGACCCAGGCGATGAGATCGGCCCCTGCAATTCGCGTGCGCGTCCTTTCGGCGCCGTCGGCATCCAGCTCAGCGGCGAGGAGGTCGCCGCCCGCGCGGCCGAGGGCGATCCATGTCGCGGGCTCAGGCCGTTCCGCCATCGTGCTCCCGCAGGAAGCTCTCGCGCCGATCCATCGATTCGTTCGCGGCCGCGTCGGCGCGCGCGTTCTCCAGTCGCGGGATCCACTCGAGCGTGACTTCGCGGTCCGCGATGACGCCCTGCGCGCGGCGGGCGAGCACCTGCATATCCGCGTGCTTGATCTTCCAGCGGCCGGACAGCTGCTCGACCACGAGCTTCGAATCCATGCGCACGCGGACGGATGCCTCGGGGTCGCGCGCGAAGGCGGCTTCCAGCCCCGCGATCAGACCGCTGTACTCGGCGACGTTGTTCGTGGCGATGACCATGAAGGTGCCGACCTCGACGAGGAGCTCGCCACTGCCCTCGTCGAGCACCACCGCGCCGCCCGCGGCGATGCCGGGGTTTCCTCGAGAGCCGCCATCGGCCTCGACGATGAAACGTCGGCTCACAGGCCGGATTCCTCCGTGCGGACCAGGATCGACCCGCACTCCGGGCAGTTGAGGATCGCATCGTCCGCCGCCTGGCGGATCGCCTGCAGATCGGTGCCGGCGAGCACCATGTTGCAGCCCTCGCAGGTGCCGCGGCGCAGCAGGGCCGCTCCGGAGCTGCGGACCGCCGCGCGGTCGTACAGCGCGAGGAGCGCGGGCGGGAGGGTCGCCGACACCGCGGCGCGATCGCGCGCAGCCTGGTCGTGGGCGGCAGTGGCCTCCGCGACAACCCGCTTGCCCTCGGCGCTGAGCCGCGCACCCTCGTCGTTGTTCTCCGCGATGAGCGCCTCCTGCTCAGCCACGGCGGCGTCGGCCTGCTCGAGCCGGTCCATGAGATCGAGCTCGGCATCCTCCAGGTCGCTCTTGCGGCGTGCGAGAGAGGCGAGCTCGCTCTCGAGCCCCTGCACTTCCTTCGTGTTGCTCGACGTGGCCAGCCGCTCGGCGTCTCTGGTGCGGCGAGCATCGACCATCGCGACGTCCGATTCGATGCGCGCCAGCTCGCGGCGGAGATCGTCCCTGGCGCCCAGGCGGGTGGAGAGCTCTGGCGACAGCTGCTGCYGGCGAGCGAGGAGCTCGTTCACCCGCGCCGCCTGGGGCGGGTTGCGGCGCGCCGCATCCGCGGTGCGGATGCGGGCATCGAGCTCGGCGACCTCGAGGAGGCGACGCTGGTCGGCGGGGGTTGCGTTCACGTGGGCCCCGCCGGGATCGAACCGACGACATCCACGGTGTAAACGTGGCGCTCTGCCAGCTGAGCTAGAGGCCCTGGCCCGCCCAGTCTACGAGGCGGGACCGGCTGGTCGGAGGCACCGGCCCGTGTGCGCCGACATGGGTAGGCTTATGCGCGGTGTGTTGTTGATGGCGAACAAAGCCGACCACACCATGCAGCCGAATGCCTGGCACGATCTGCCAGATGACGAAAGGTCCCCCGTGACTGTCAACGATCAGGATCCGTATTCTCAGGGCCCACTCGACAGCGACCCTGACGAGACCGCGGAGTGGCAGGAGTCCCTCCAGCAGCTCGTTCAGGCAAAGGGGTCCGGGCGCGGGCGCGAGATCATGCTGAGCCTGCTGCAGACCTCCCACGAGCTGCAGCTGAATGTCCCCCAGGTTCCGACCACGGACTACATCAACACCATCGCGCCGGAGAACGAGCCGGAATTCCCCGGTGACGAGGAGATCGAGCGCCGCTACCGCCGCTGGATCCGGTGGAACGCCGCGATCACGGTGCACCGTGCGCAGCGCCCCGGGATCGGGGTCGGCGGCCACATCTCGACGTACGCGTCATCCGCGTCGCTGTACGAAGTCGGCTTCAACCACTTCTTCCGCGGCCTCGACGACCCGTCGGGCGGCGACCAGATCTTCGTCCAGGGCCACGCCTCCCCCGGAATCTACGCCCGCTCCTACCTCGAGGGACGCCTGAGCAGCGACCAGCTCGACGGCTTCCGCCAGGAGAAGTCCAAGGCACCGCTCGGCATCCCGTCCTACCCGCACCCCCGGCTTCTGCCGGAGTACTGGCAGTTCCCCACCGTCTCGATGGGGCTCGGCCCGATCAACGCCATCTACCAGGCGATGTCGAACAAGTACCTGACGAACCGCGGAATCAAGGACGTGTCCGACTCGCACGTCTGGGCCTTCCTCGGCGACGGCGAGATGGACGAGGTGGAGAGCCGCGGCCAGCTGCAGGTCGCCGCGAACGAAGGCCTCGACAACCTCACGTTCATCGTCAACTGCAACCTGCAGCGCCTCGACGGCCCGGTCCGCGGAAACGGCAAGATCATCCAGGAGCTGGAGAGCTTCTTCCGCGGCGCCGGCTGGAATGTCATCAAGGTCGTCTGGGGTCGTGGCTGGGACGAGCTCCTCGCCAGGGACACCGACGGCGCACTCGTGCACCTGATGAACACCACCCCGGACGGCGACTTCCAGACGTTCCGCGCGGAGGAYGGCAAATACATCCGCGATCACTTCTTCGCCCGCGAYGAGCGCACCGCGAACTTGGTCAAGGACTACACGGACGACCAGATCTGGGGCGACCTGCGCCGTGGCGGCCTGGACTACCAGAAGGTGTACGCCGCCTACAAGAATGCCGCGGAGCACAAGGGCCAGCCCACGGTCATCCTCGCCAAGACCATCAAGGGATACGGCCTCGGTCATCACTTCGAGGGCCGCAACGCGACCCACCAGATGAAGAAGATGACGCTCGACGACCTCAAGCACTTCCGCGACTCCATGCGCGTGCCGGTCAGCGACGCGCAGCTCGAGGCGAACCCCTACGCCCCGCCCTACTACCACCCCGGCATGGAAGACGAGACGATCCAGTACATGGTGGAGCGCCGCCGTGCCCTCGGCGGGTTCCTCCCGGAGCGTCGCTCGCACCACGTGCCGATCACGCTCCCCGGCGATGAGGCGTACGCCCTCCCGAAGAAGGGGTCCGGCACCCAGGAGATCGCCACGACGATGGCGTTCGTCCGGCTGCTGAAGGATCTGCTGCGGGCCAAGGACTTCGGCCACCGCATCGTGCCGATCATCCCGGACGAGGCGCGCACGTTCGGCATGGACGCGTACTTCCCGACGGCCAAGATCTACAACCCCAACGGCCAGAACTACACGTCGGTCGACCGCGAGCTGCTCCTCGCCTATAAGGAGAGCCCGCAGGGTCAGATCATCCACGTCGGCATCAACGAGGCCGGTGCCGTCGCGGCGTTCACCGCAGCCGGCACGGCCTACTCGACGCACGGCGAGCCGCTCATCCCGGTCTACGTGTTCTATTCGATGTTCGGCTTCCAGCGCACCGGCGACGCCCAGTGGGCCGCTGGCGACCAGATGGCGCGCGGCTTCATCGTGGGCGCGACCGCCGGACGCACCACGCTGACCGGTGAGGGCCTGCAGCATGCCGACGGCCACTCGCACCTGCTCGCATCGACGAACCCCGCGACGGTCTCGTACGACCCCGCTTACGGCTACGAGATCGCGCACATCGTCCGGTCGGGCCTGGACCGCATGTACGGCGGCAACCACCCCGATCCGAACGTCATGTACTACATCACGGTCTACAACGAGCCGCTCGTGATGCCCGCCGAGCCCGAGGGTGTCGACGTCGAGGGCATCGTGCGCGGCATCCACCGCATCTCCGCTCCGGAGGGCGACGGCCCGCGTGCCCAGCTCCTGGCGTCCGGCGTCGGCGTGCTGTGGGCGCTCGAGGCGCAGAAGCTGCTGCGCGACGACTGGGGTGTGCAGGCCGATGTGTGGTCGGTGACCTCGTGGACCGAGCTGCGCCGCGACGGCCTCGCCGTCGACGAGCACAACTTCCTGCACCCGCAGGAAGAGCCGCGCACCGCCTACATCACCGAGAAGCTTCGGGATGCCGCGGGCCCGGTCGTCGCCGTGAGCGACTTCATGCACGCCGTGCAGGACCAGATCCGCCCGTGGGTGCCGAACCGGTTCGCGACGCTCGGCGCCGAGGGCTTCGGCTTCTCGGACACCCGGGCGGCCGCGCGTCGCTTCTTCAAGATCGATGGTCCCTCCGTCGTCGTCCGGACGCTCCAGGCCCTGGCCGAGGACGGCGTCGTCGACCGAGGACTCGCGGCACAGGCGATCGACCGCTACCGCCTACACGACGTGTCCGCCGGCACCAGCGGAAACGCGGGCGGCGAGAGCTGACGCGGAGGATGCCGGTCACCTCCACTCCGATGGACAAATCCGAGACTCTCGCATGGCTGCGACGGATCTCGGGAGACCTCGCGACGGCGACGATCAAGCGCCTCGACGACACGCTCCCGTGGTATTCCGACATGCCGCCCGCGCGACGCTCGGCCGTCGGGCTCGTGGCGCAGGCCGGCATCGCCGCGTTCATCCAGTGGTACGACGACCCCAAGTCGACACCGTGGATCGCCGCCGACATCTTCGCCGCTGCCCCGCGTGAACTGCTGCGCAGCGTCAGCCTGCAGCAGACGCTCCAGCTGATCCGCGCGACGGTCGAAGTGACCGAGGAGCGGGTGGCGAGCAAGGGCGAGCACGTCCGCGAGGCGATCCTGCTGTATTCGCGGGAAGTCGCCTTTGCGGCCGCCGATGTGTATGCGCGCGCCGCCGAGACGCGCGGCCTCTGGGATGCCCGGCTGGAAGCGCTCGTGGTGGACTCGATCCTCACCGGAGAAGCCGACGAAGAACTCCCGAGCCGGATCGCGGCGCTCGGCTGGCACGGTCACGGCGAGGTGTCGGTGCTCGTCGGCACGACGCCACCGCAGTTCGACGTCGATCAGCTGCGCCGCACGGCGCGCAAGCTCGGCGTCGACGTGCTGATCGGCGTCCAGGGCTCGCGGCTCGTCCTCGTGATCGGCCGTGCCGAACTTCTCGCCCGCAGCGAAGAGTTGCCCTCCGAGCTCCCCTTCCCCGAGATCGCGAAGCGCCTCGAGCCCGGATTCGGCAGCGGCCACCTCGTGCTCGGCCCGCCCGTGCCTGCACTCGTCGAGGCGAGCCAGAGCGCCCGCGCCGCGCTGGCCGGATTCGCGGTGGCGAAGGGGTGGCGCAACGCCCCCCGACCGGTGGAGGCCGACGATCTGCTCCCGGAGCGCGCATTGGCCGGCGATCCCCTCGCGAAGCAGACCCTCGTCGAGCGCATCTACCGGCCCCTGCAGGCGCATAGCGCAGACCTCGTCGCGACGCTGTGGAGCTACCTCGACAACGGGCGTTCGCTCGAGGCGACCGCACGTGAGCTCTTCGTGCATCCGAACACCGTGCGATACCGCCTCAAGCGCGTCTCCGAGGTGATCGGGTGGGATGCGACCGGCCCCCGCGAGGCCCTCATTTTGCAGACCGCGCTCATCCTCGGCTCGATCGGCACCGAGTCAACCCGGCGCCGGCCGTCCGCCGGACGCCGCGGAAACGGATGAATGTGTCCGACTCACACAAAGGATTGCGCGATTTCTGTGCGCTCATCGCCAGAGGACGCTCTCAGATCATTGGGAGGATGGAATGGTGATCATCGCTGTGTTCCCCGGGCAGGGCTCTCAGTCCCCCGGGTTCCTCGCACCGTGGCTCGAACGCGAGGGCGCCGCGCAGCGACTGCAGCAGTACTCGGACTGGGCCGGAGTCGACCTCGTCGCCGCCGGCACCGAGTGGGACGCCGACCGCATCCGTGATACCCAGGTCGCCCAGCCGCTCATCGTGGCGGCCAGCCTGCTCTCCTGGAACGCGCTCGAGGACCGCGAGAGCATCGTCGGGGTCGCCGGGCACTCGGTTGGCGAGTTCGCCGCCGCCGCAGCCTCCGGCATCCTCTCCGAAGAGGACGCCCTGCGCCTCGTCGGTCTCCGCGGCCGCGCGATGGCCGAGGCGGCCGGCGCGCAGGAGTCCGGCATGAGTGCCGTGATCGGCGGCGACCAGGCCACCGTGGTCGCTCGTCTCGAGGAGCTCGGACTCACCCCCGCGAACTACAACGGCGGCGGTCAGCTCGTCGCAGCCGGAGCGCTCGGCGCGCTGCAGGCGCTGGCGGCCGAGCCGTCGCCCGGCACGCGCGTCATCCCGCTCGCGGTGGCGGGCGCCTTCCACACCGACTTCATGGCCCCGGCGGTCGAGACGCTGCGGCAGGCGGCCGCTGCGGTCGAGCCCCACGACCCGGCGCGGCGGATCTGGACCAACCGCGACGGCTCCACGGTCGGCAGCGGAGCCGCCTACCGCGATCTGCTCGTTGAGCAGGTCGCCTCGCCGGTGCGCTGGGACCTGTGCATGGCCGCGTTCGCCGAAGCAGGCGTCAGCGGCATCATCGAACTCGCCCCTGCCGGAACACTCGTCGGTCTCGCAAAGCGCGCCCTGCGCGGTGTGCCTGCGGTCGCCGTCAAGACCCCGGACGACCTCGTCGCCGCCGGGGCACTTATGACCGGAGGAACAGCATGACTCCCGCGCTCGTGCAGCCCACGGGGCCCGCGCACACCCGGATCTACTCGTACGGCGCCGCCCGCGGCGAGAACTACGTCCCCAACGACGACCTGGTGGGCCCGATCGACTCCAGCGACGAGTGGATCCGCAAGCGCACCGGAATCATCACGCGTGTGCGCGCGAACAAGGAGACGACCGCGATCGAGCTCGCGACGGATGCCGCAGCCGAGGCGATCGCACGCTCCGGCGTCGACCCTGCCCTCATCGATGCGGTGCTGGTCGCCACGATCAGCAACCCGAAGCAGTCCCCGTCGGTCGCCGCCATCGTCGCCGACCGAGTGGGCGCGAACCCCGCGGCCGCGTACGACCTGAACGCCGCCTGCGCCGGCTTCGCCTATGGCGTCGCACAGGCGGATGCGCTGATCCGCGGTGGCGCGGCCCACTACGCCGTCGTCATCGGCGCGGAGAAGCTCAGCGACATCGTCGACCCGACCGACCGGAGCATCTCGTTCCTTCTCGGCGATGGCGCCGGCGCCGTCGTGATCGGTCCGAGCGACACCGTCGGCATCGGCCCCACCGTGTGGGGCTCGGACGGATCGAAGGCCGACGCCGTCGGGATGGATGCGACGCTGACGCAGTTCCGCGACGGTGAGGCGCCGTGGCCGACCCTTCGACAAGAAGGACCGACGGTGTTCCGCTGGGCGGTGTGGGAGATGGTCAAGGTCGCCCGACAGGCGCTCGAGGCCGCCGGAGTCGAGGCATCCGATCTCGCCGCCTTCATTCCGCACCAGGCGAACATGCGGATCATCGACGAATTCGCCAAGCAGCTGCACCTTCCCGAGACGGTGCTCATCGCTCGCGACATCGAGACCACCGGGAACACCTCGGCGGCATCGATCCCGCTCGCGGCGCACCGCCTGCTCGAAGAGCACCCGGAGCTGAGCGGCGGACTCGCCCTGCAGATCGGCTTCGGCGCCGGACTGGTGTTCGGCGCGCAGGTCGTCGTTCTTCCCTGACGCCGCACGGCGCAACCCTAAACTTGAACACGGCCCGCCCCCGGGCGTGAAAACCCCGAAGAACAGGAGAAAACCATGGCATTCAGCACCGACGAGGTCCTCGCAGGACTCGCCGAGCTCGTCACCGATGAGACGGGCATCTCGGCAGACGAGGTAGCGCTCGAGAAGTCCTTCACGGACGACCTCGACATCGACTCGATCTCGATGATGACGATCGTCGTCAACGCCGAGGAGAAGTTCGGCGTCACGATTCCCGACGACGAGGTCAAGAACCTCAAGACCGTCGGCGATGCCGTCACCTACATCTCGTCGAACCAGGCGTAACAGCTGTCCCGGTGGGGGCGCTGAGCCCCCACCGGCAACACTCAAGGACTCCATCACATGAGCAAACCGCGCATCGTCGTGACCGGCATCGGCGCGACCACCCCTATCGGTGGGACCGCCCCCGAGACCTGGTCGGCATTGCTGCAGGGCGTTTCGGGCACCCACGCGCTCGAATACGACTGGGTCGAGAAGTACCAGCTTCCGGTCCACTTCGCCGCGGAGGCCGTCGTTCAGCCGAACACCGTGCTGGAGCGCCCGGTGGCGAATCGCCTCGATCCTTCCGCCCAGTTCGCCCTCGTGGCGGCGAAGGAGGCCTGGGAGGACGCCGGCGCCCCCGACGTCGACCCCTTGCGGCTCGCCGTCGACTTCGCCACCGGCATCGGCGGCCTGCAGACGACGCTGAACGGCTGGGACGTCCTCAAGGAGAAGGGCCCTCGTCGCATCATGCCGATGAGCATCCCCATGCTCATGCCGAATGCGCCGGCCGCGGCGATCTCGATGCACCTTAACGCCCGCGCGTACGCGCGGACTGTGGCGTCCGCGTGCGCCTCGAGCACCGAGTCGCTCGTCAACGCGTTCGAGACCCTCCAGATGGGCCGCGCCGATGTCGTGATCACCGGCGGATGCGAGGCCACCGTCCACCCGCTCGCCATCGCCGCGTTCGCCGCGATGCAGGCCCTCTCCAAGCGCAACGACTCCCCCGAGACGGCCTCGCGCCCGTACAGCATCGATCGTGACGGCTTCGTCATGGGCGAGGGCGCCGCGTGCCTCGTGCTCGAGACCGAGGAGCACGCCAAGGCCCGTGGGGCGAAGATCTACGGCGAGATCGTGGGCGGCGGCGTCACCGCCGATTCGTACCACATCACCGCTCCCGAGCCCGAGGGCCTCGGCGCGTCCCGCGCCGTGCGTCAGGCGCTCGAGCAGGCCGATGCCAAGCCCGAGGATGTCACGCACATCAACGCGCACGCGACATCGACGCCGACCGGTGACATCGCCGAGTACAAGGCGCTGCGCTCGGTGTTCGGAGACCGCATCCACGAGATCCCGGTCTCGGCCACGAAGGCCTCGACCGGTCACCTTCTCGGTGGCACCGGCGCCCTCGAGGCGATCTTCACCCTCCTCGCGCTCAAGGAGCGTCAGGCCGCCCCGACGATCAACCTCTCGACGCAGGATCCGAACATCCCGCTGCGCATCTCGGGGTCGCCGATCCCGCTCGGCGCAGGCCCGCAGCTCGCGATCAGCAACTCGTTCGGCTTCGGCGGCCACAACGCCGTCGTCGCGTTCCGCTCCATCTGACACCCACCGGCCGCTAGTCGGTCGACGCACACGAAGACGCCCCGGGACCCTTCGACAAGCTCAGGGACCGACCGGGGCGTCTGTCGTGTCAGGCGGACGATTCGCGGTCCCGACGCCCGGGAATTAACTCTCCGAGATTCGGTAATGGCGCCTCGTGCCGCCCAAGTATGGAGTTATCGGATGCCGCGGCCGCGGCATCCGGTCAGCCGACCTTGTGAAGCCAGACGACCGGTGCCTCGTCGCTTGCATGCCGGAACGGCTCGAGCTCCTGGTCCCAGGCCGAGCCGAGCGCGACCTCGAGCTCGCGCTGGAGCTCGAACGCGTCACCGGCGGCGACCTCGAGGGCGTAGCGCACCCGATCCTCGCCGACCACGATGTTGCCCGCGGTGTCGGTCTGCGCGTAATGGATGCCGAGACCCGGGGTGTGCATCCACCGGCCGCCGTCGCTGCGCGGCGTCGGGTCTTCGCTCACTTCGAAGCGGAGGTGCTCCCAGCCGCGGATCGCGGTGGCGAGAGCTGCGCCGGTTCCGGCCGGGGCCTCCCAGTAGAACTCGGCGCGACGACTGCCGGAGAGTACCGGCTGGTCGATCCAGTCGAAGTTCACTGCGCGGCCCAGCGCGCGGCCGACCGCCCACTCCAGGTGGGGGCACAACGCGCGTGGCGCGGAGTGAATGTAGATCACTCCACGCGCCTGTGGTGTCGCCATGGTCTCTCCGTTTCATCAGGTGCGTCTTCCCCAACGACCTGACAGAGCGATCCGGCGTGTGTTCGATTGTGCTGGGGCCAATTATCGCCCAGGGTCTGGCGAATCACAAGGATGTGATTCCGTGGGGCGGGTGGGACTTGAACCCACGATCGTCGGGTTATGAGCCCGCTGCCTTGACCAGCTTGGCCACCGCCCCGTGCACTGTCGAAACGGCGCGAATCGAGCCTACAACGTGGTCGGCCTCACCCTCGCAGGCGCTGTGCCGAGCGGAATGCGAGAATATCGGTGTGGATGTGTGGGCCTGGTCTCTCCTCGTCGCCGCGCTGGTCGCGGTCGTCGTGCTGATCGCCTTCGCGCCGGCCATCAAGCGCGACCACCGCAGGCGTCAGCTCGCGGGCGGCGGGGGCATGGCTGGATTGGGCGGCGGGATGGACGCGGTCTGGCGTCCGAGCGCCGAAGAGGCGCATGCCGACTGGCAGGCCCAGGTGGAGGTGCCGGCGCCCGCGCCGGCACCGGGCGACAAGAGCCGCCTCACGGACGGGCGCATCGTCATCGACATCCCCCGGGCGGACTGAGCGCGTCAGGCGTCGGTGACATCCCCGGTGGACGCGCCGCCGGTTTCGCTCGCCTCGGCTGCCGCGGCGGCCTCAGCGGCGTCCTCGGCCCGCTCGATCTCG
>NZ_JBFUFC010000036.1:0-24972 GCF_056403635.1 Microbacterium sp. P2_F9
TGACGGCTGCGACGGCGGCCTGGGTGTCGACGTCGTCCGACTGGACGGAATCCTCGACCGCGCCCACGATGAGCATCGGCAGGTAGACGGCCGCACTGATCACGATCCCGAGGGCCAGCACGCCGATCGCGATCCACATCACCCACAGGTTCGACTTCCGATGCGGCGACGGCGGAGCGGGCAGGTAGGGACCACCGGGGGCCCCGCCGTAGTGGGCCGAAGCGGATGCCGCCGCTCCCGTGGCCTCGCGGGTGTGCTCGCTCCACTGCACGCCGTTCCACCAGCGGACGGCGCCGTGTCCGTCGTCGTACCAGCCCGCGGGTGTCGTCGTCACGTCGGCAAGACTATCGGCCGCGCCTTCGAGGTCAGAGGCGGCCGTTCGTGGCCGAGAGCCTGGGGCGCGCAGCGGACTCAATCATCGACGATTGCGTCGATCGCCCAGCCCCCAGCGTCCGACCTCCACAGCTGATATTGGAACCGATCTTCGTAGTCGACAGACACACCCAGGTCATTGCCGTTGTCGTCGTAGGTGCTCGAATACGTCTCGGTCGTCGACACGGCGATCCACACACCGAAGGTCACGGCGCCGCGGATGAACGTCCCGTAGTCGTCGACCGAGCCGGCGAAGTCCTCGGATGCAGCGGCGAATTCGGCGCAATCGGTGAGGTCCATTCCCGCACGGAACTCCGAGGTCGTGGTCTCGAAGAAGGCGTCGCAGTCGCCGGTGAGCCACGCCTCGTTGTACCGCTCGACGGCATCGACGGCCGCCTGCTCATCCGGGGTATCAGGCTGATCGGCCGTGGGCTCTTCGGCGGCCGGCTCATCGGTGATGACTTCGCTCGGGACCGCGCCGGACGACTCCCCCGAGGTGGACGACAGCACGCTGAAGACACCGAAGAGATACATGAGCACTGCGCCGAGGAGGATGACCCCGAGCACCACCCACACGATCCACAGCCGTGACTTCGGCGTGACTGCAGGAGCGGCGGCTGCAGGGTCGCCTCCCCAGTAGGGACTGAGCGTCGGGGCTGTGGTCTGAGGCAGGGCGACATGCTCGGTCCACTGACTGCCGTCCCACCACCGCGTTCCGCCATGGCCGTCGTCGTACCAGCCGGGAGGCACCGTCGTCATGGCCAGACGATACTGCCTCGCCGCCGGCGCGCGCTCAGGTTGAGCTGTCGCGGCACGCCGGGGCGCGGCATCCGTCCACCGCCGTCCGGATCAGCGACTGCTGAAGGCGGCGTCGAACGCAGCCTCGGGTGCGGCGAACGCGTTCTTCTTGACGAATTCGAGCGCCTCGGGGGCGCCGAGCAGGCGATCCATGCCCGCGTCCTCCCACTCGACCGAGATGGGGCCGTCGTAGCCGATCGCGTTCAGCGCGCGGAAGGAGGCCTCCCACGGCACATCGCCGCGCCCGGTCGAGACGAAGTCCCAGCCGCGGTGCAGGTCCGCCCAGGCGAGATGCGAGCCGAGCCGGCCGTTGCGGCCGTTGCCGAGGTTGAGCTTCACGTCCTTGCAGTCCACGTGGTAGATGAGGTCTTTGAATTCGAGGATGAAGTCGACCGGGTTCAGCTGCTGCCAGATGAAGTGCGACGGGTCCCAATTGAGCCCGAACGTCTTGCGGTGCCCGATCGCCTCAAGGGTTCGGACGGTCGTCCAGTAGTCGTAGGYGATCTCGCTCGGGTGGACCTCGTGCGCGAAGCGAACGCCGACCTCGTCGAAGACGTCGAGGATCGGGTTCCAGCGGTCGGCGAAGTCCTGGTAGCCGGCGTCGACGGCTTCCTGCGACACCGGCGGGAACATCGCAACGTACTTCCAGATGCTCGAGCCGGTGAACCCGACGACCGTCTTGACCCCGAGCTTCGCCGCGAGCCGGGCGGTGTGCTTCATCTCCTCGGCGGCGCGCTGGCGCACCCCTTCGGGGTCACCGTCGCCCCACACCTGGTCGGAGAGGATGTCGCGGTGCCGCTGATCGATCGGGTCGTCGCAGACCGCCTGTCCCTTGAGGTGGTTCGAGATGGCCCAGACCTTCAGGCCGTGACGCTCGAGCAGTTCGAGCTTGCCTTCCACATAGCCGGGCTCGTCCCAGCGCCACGGGTCGAGGTGGTCGCCCCAGCAGGCGATCTCAAGGCCGTCGTACCCCCACTCGGAGGCGAGTCGGGCGACCTCCTCGAGCGGCAGGTCGGCCCACTGGCCGGTGAAGAGGGTGATGGGTCGCGTCATTGCGGTGTCCTTTCAACGTCAGGGTCTTGCCAGGTCGCGAGGTCAGTCGCCGACGGGCGTCCAAATGCTCCCGGCATCCGAGCTGCGCTCGACGGCATCGAGGACGCGCTGCACGTGCAGCCCGTCCGCGAACGACGGGAGCGGCTGGCTGCCGCTGTCGATCGCCGAGACGAAGTCGTACACCTGGTGGGAGAAGCCGTGCTCGTAGCCGAGCATATGACCCGTCGGCCACCACGGCGCAAGGTAGGGATGGTCGTGCTCGGTGACGAGGATCCGCCGGAAGCCGAGCTCCGTTTCGGGCAGGGTCGCGTCGTAGAAGTCGAGCTCGTTGAGGCGCTCGAGGTCGAACGAGATGGCGCCGAGCGACCCGGCGATCTCGATGCGCAGCGCGTTCTTGCGGCCGGTGCGGAATCGCGTCGCCTCGAACGAGGCCAGCGCGCCGGAGTCGAGTCGCCCGGTGAACAGCGCGATATCGTCGACGGTCACGGCGCCGCGCTCGCTGGAGGCGGTGCCGGAGAGTCCGATCCCCTCTCCGAGGAGGGGGCGTTCCGAGACGAGCGTCTCGAGGATGCCCGAGACGGTCGCAAGCCGCTGACCGGTGATGTACTCGGTGAGATCCACGGCGTGGGCGCCGATGTCGCCGAGCGCACCTGACCCGGCTTTGTCCTTCTGCATGCGCCAGGTGAGTGGCGCCTCGGCGTCCATCAGCCAATCCTGCAGATACTCGGCGCGCACCTGACGGATCTCGCCGATCCGCCCCGCCGCGACGAGATCACGGGCGAAGGTCGTCGCCGGCACCCGACGGTAGGTGAATCCCACCATGGAGCGGATGCCGCGCTCGGCCGCCCGCTCGGCTGCGGCGGTCATCGCCTCCGCCTCGGCGACGGTGTTCGCGAGCGGCTTCTCGCAGAGGACGTGCTTGCCGGCCTCGAGCGCGGCGATCGCGATCTCGGCGTGCGTGTCGCCCGGTGTGACGACGTCGACGACGTCGATGTCCTCACGCGCGATCACCTCGCGCCAGTCGGTCGCGCTCTCGGCCCAGCCCCACTTGCGTGCGTTGGCCGCGACGCCTTCGGCATCCCGCCCCACCACGACGGTCATCTCGGGCTCGACCGCGAGGTCGAAGAATCGGGGGGCGACTCGCCAGCCCTGGGAGTGTGCCGCGCCCATGAAGCCGTGGCCGATCATGGCGACGCGAAGCTTGTTGGTCAACCCAGTGTCCTCTCGGGTGGTTGGCGCGGGGCGCCCGTCGTCAGACGGACGCCCCGCGATGATCTCGTGTCTACTCGAACGCGAGGTCGATGTACTGGTCGACGTTCTCCTTTGTGACGACGGGAGCGTCGAGCACGATCCGGTTCGGGATGCCAGGTGTGATCAGGTCGCCCATCGTCTTGCCCTGCGCGATGAGACGCGCCAGCGCGACGCCGTCAGCGCCCTGCGTCGACGGGTAGATGACCGTGGCCTTGAGCACCGTGTCGTCGGCCTGGATGGCCTCCATGGCGCTCTTGCTGCCGGCGCCGCCCATCATGAAGAACTCGTCGCGACCGGCGGAGTCGATCGCCGCGAGGACGCCGATGCCCTGGTCGTCGTCGTGGTTCCAGAGTGCGTCGATGTGCGGGTTGGCCGCGAGCAGCTGGGACGCCGCAGCCTCGCCGCCGGCGACCGTGAAGTCGGCAGCCACGCGGGCGGAGACCTCCAAGCCACAGTCATCGAGTGCATCCTTGAAGCCCTTGGAGCGATCCTGCGTCAGCGGCAGTGAGTCGATGCCGGCGATCTCCGCGACGATCGCGTCGGGGTTGTCGCCGAGCTGCTCGCAGATGTAGGTTCCCGCGCTGACGCCCATGCCGTAGTTGTCACCCAGGATCGTGGCGCGTGCCGCGAACGGGCTCGAGAACAGCCGGTCGACGTTGATGACCGGGATGCCGGCCTCCATCGCCTTGATCGCGGCTTCGGTCAGAGCAGCGCCGTCGGTCGGCAGCAGCACGATCGCGTCCACCTTCTGGTTGACGAAGTTCTCCACGGCGGCGATCTGTGCGATCGGGTCGTTCGTGCCCTCCGCGACCTGCAGGTCGACGTCGCCGAAGCTGTCGGCGGCGGCCTTGGCGCCGGAGTTGATCGCGCCGAGCCAGCCGTGGTCGGCCGCAGGGCCCGAGAAGCCGATGACGACGGTGTCGCCCTCGGCGGCGTTCTCCTCCGTCGTGGTGCCCTGGTCGACGACGTTGTCCTCGTCTGCTCCGGAGCCGGTGCAGCCCGCCAGCAGTCCGACAGCGGCGATGACCGCGGTGCCGGTCAGTATCAGGCGTGTGCGCGCCTTCAGGTGTGAGCGCATTGTTATTCCTCCTTGAATGTGATGCAGCCGTGGCAGCGTGCTGGATTCGAGAGGGAAGTGCTGCCCGCACTCGAGGGATCCACGCTGACGGGATCAACGTAACAGAACTGCGCTTCTGGGTGTCAGCTTTTGTTTTTCTGTCGTCAGAAGTGGGTGGATCGTTATCTTCGCGTGATTTCGGCGGCGGTAAGTCTTCCACCATCCCATTCGTTCGCAGACAGCAGCCCGAATTGGCACTCGGCAGAGCGGACCGGGCGTGTTATGTTCAGCAAGTGATCAAAGTTGACCATGGATCGGCGTTACTCACGGTGACCGGCGTGACAAAGTCCTTCGCGGGCGTGCAAGCCCTGCGCGGTGTCGACCTGGATGTGCTGCCGGGCGAGGTGCATTGCATCCTCGGCCAGAACGGCGCGGGCAAGTCGACCCTGATCAAGGTGCTCGCGGGAGTACATCGTCCTGATGAGGGTGAGCTCTCCTGGCTCGGTGAAACGGTCGAGATCCCCACGCCTGAGGCGGCGATCGAACTCGGCATCGCGACCATGTATCAGGAGCTCGACGTCGTCGACGGTCTCACGATCGCCGAGAACATCTTCCTCGGCCACGAGCTCGCGCGGGGTGGATTCACCCAGCGCTCCGAGGCAGCACGCCAGACTCGCGAACTGCTTCGCCGACTCGGACACGCCAATCTGTCGCCCAACATGGAGGTCGGCCAACTCAGCGCGGCGAGCAAGCAGATCGTGAGCATGGCGCGCGCTCTCTCGCACGACATCAAGCTGATCATCATGGACGAGCCGTCGGCGGTGCTGGACGGCGAAGAGGTGAAGAACCTCTTCCACGTCGTGAAGGAGCTCACCTCCGCCGGCATCGCCGTCGTCTACATTACGCACCGTCTCGCGGAGATCCGCCAGATCGGCGACCGCATCACGGTGCTGAAAGACGGCCGGTCGATGGCCAGCAGCCTGCCGGTCGCCGACACCCCGACCGCCGAGCTCATCCGGCTGATGACCGGCCGGTCCGTGGCGAACGTCTTCCCGCCCGCGGTACCCGTCCCCGCCGACGCTCCCACCGTGCTCGAAGTCGACGGGCTCGCGCTCGCGGGCGTCTTCGAGGATGTGTCGTTCTCGGTCCGCGCCGGCGAGGTGATCGGCCTCGCCGGGCTCGTCGGGTCGGGGCGGTCCGAGATCCTCGAAACCGTCTACGGCGCGCGGCGCGCCACCTCCGGAGCGGTGCGAGTGGGCGGCAGCACCCTTCGCCGCGGCTCTGTCGTGCACGCGGTGCGGGCCGGGATCGGCCTCTCACCCGAGGAGCGCAAGAGTCAGGGTCTCGTCCTCGACGAGCCCATCTTCGTGAACGTGACACTTTCATCCATGTCCCGGTACGCCAAGGCGGGATTCCTCGACGAGCGCGCCGAACGCAAGGTCACCCGCGAGCAGATCGAGGCGCTCGAACTGCGTCCCGCCGACCCGGACCGACCCGCCATGACGCTGTCGGGCGGCAACCAGCAGAAGATCCTCCTCGCCCGCTGGCTGGTGCATGGCACGAAGGTGCTCCTGCTCGATGAGCCCACCCGCGGCGTGGATGTCGGTGCCCGCGCCGAGATCTACGCTCTCATCCGCCGTCTCGCCGCCGCGGGCAATGCCATCGTGGTCGTCTCCAGTGAGATCGAGGAAGTGCTGGGTCTGGCCGACACCGTCCTCGTCATCTCGGACGGCCGCGTCGTCGCGTCACTTCCCGCCTCGCAGATAGACGAGCACGGCGTACTCGATCTCGTCATGAAAGGAACGGCCGCGTGAGCGAGCAGACCACCGGGATGCAGAACGTCCCCCAGCCACCCGCCGGACAGCCCGCCCCGCCGAGCGGCGATCAGCACAAATCCGGGTTCCAGCGATTCATGTCGGGCTCAGTCGGTCGCAACCTCGGCCTCGTGGTCGCGCTGCTGCTGCTCGTAGTCGTCGGCGCCATCACCGCTCCCGACACCTTCACCAGCCTCAGCAACGTGCTCACCATCCTGCGCCAGGCATCGATCATCGGCGTGATCAGCATCGGCATGACGCTCGTCATCATCGCGGGCGGAATCGACCTCTCGGTCGGCTCGGTGATGGGCCTGGCATCGGTCGTCGCCACGATCGCCGTCGTCCAGAACCTTGCCGACAACTCGCATTGGATCGTGATGGTGGTCGCCGCACTCGCAGTGGGTGTCGCCGCGGGGCTCGTGAACGGCGTGGTCATCGCGTACGGAAAGGTCGTGGCGTTCATGGCGACCCTCGCCATGCTCGTCGCTGCGCGCGGACTCGCCGAGATCCTCGCGGAGCGTCGCACGCTCCAGGTCGGCGACCGGGGTTTCATCCTGTTCATGAATGCCGACCTGATCGGCGTCGACATCCTGATCTGGATCTTCGCCATCGTCGCAGCGCTCGGGTGGGTGCTGCTCAACCGCACGACCTTCGGCCGCCGTACTGTCGCCATCGGCGGCAACCGCGAGGCCGCCCGTCTCGCGGGCATCAACGTGAGACGCCACATCATGTGGCTGTACGCACTGTCGGGTCTCACCGCCGGCATCGCCGCCGTCATGATCCTCGGACGCACGACCGCCGGCACGTCGACGCACGGTCAGCTGTACGAGCTCGACGCGATCGCCGCCGTCGTCGTCGGCGGAACCCTTCTGGTCGGCGGCCGCGGCACGATCACCGGCACCGTGTTCGGCGTCCTCATCTTCGCGACTCTGACGAATGTGTTCGTCCAGAACAACCTCACCTCGTCGGTGCAGGCGGTTGCGAAGGGCGTCATCATCGTCATCGCGGTGCTGCTGCAGCAGCGATTCGCCAAGCCCACCGGACGAGCGACATGATGGATGCCGCGCCTGGCGCCAGCGGACTATTGAACGTCCTGCGGCACCTGGGCGCGGCATCCCCGTCCGAAGTCACGCGATATTCGGCAATCCTGAGCCGAAGGTAGATGAAATGTGGCGCGAATGAGCATCGAATCGTCTCCCACCGTGTCGGGTGTGGGGCAGCTGTTCCAGCTGCTGCGCGATGGCGTGCCGCGAACCCGCGCGGAGCTCGCGAAGTCGACGGGCCTGGCCCGGTCGACGATCGCGGTCCGTGTCGACGAGCTCCTGCGGATGGGTCTCATCATCCCGATAGCCGACACGGTGTCGACCGGCGGGCGGCCTCCCTCGCTGTTCGCCCTCAACCCGAGCGCCCGCCTCGTGCTCGCCGCCGACATCGGCGCCTCGCATGCCACGCTCGCGATCACCGACCTCGCCGGCTCGATCGTCATCGAGCACAGCGAGCCGCTCGATGTGGCCCTCGGTCCGGTGCCCGTGCTCTCCTGGGTCGTCGAGAACGCCGTCGCGATGCTCGAGCGGATCGGGCGCTCGACGAAGGATCTCGCCGCGATCGGCATGGGCGTCCCCGGTCCGGTCGAGCACTCGACCGGTCAGCCCGTGAACCCGCCGATCATGCCCGGCTGGGATCGCTTCGACGTCCCCGGCTGGGTGCAGCAGCACCTGGATGTTCCGGTGCTCGTCGACAATGATGTCAACATCATGGCGCTCGGCGAGCGCGCGGTGGCGTGGCCTGGCGTCGATCACCTCATCTTCGTCAAGGTGGCCACCGGCATCGGCGCGGGCGTGATCTCGGGCGGCGTCCTGCAGCGCGGCGCGCAGGGCATCGCGGGGGACATCGGACACGTCCGGGTCGCGCGCGGGGCGGGCGTGCCGTGCCACTGCGGCAACACGGGATGCCTCGAGGCCCTCGCGTCCGGCCCAGCCATCGCCCGCGCGCTGCGCGCGCAGGGAGCGCCGGCCGAGAACGGCGACGACGTCGTCAACCTCGTCAAACGGGGGAACATCGACGCCATCCAGGCTGTGCGCCAGGCCGGCCGCGACATCGGCGAAGTGCTGACGACGTGCGTCAGCCTCGTGAATCCCTCGGTGATCGCGATGGGCGGGTCGATGTCCCGCGTCGGCGAGCACCTCATCGCCGGGGTGCGCGAGGTCGTCTACACCCGGTCGATTCCGCTGGCGACCGAGCACCTCGCGATCGTCCAGTCTGCGGCGGGAAAAAACGCCGCGGTGCTCGGAGCGAGCATTCTCGCGATCGAACACGCGCTCTCCCCCGAGACGCTCACCGCTCTCGTCCACGCCTGACCGAGCGCGCCAGAAGAAGGCGCCCCCGGCCCGCGCGGGTCAGGCCGCGACCGCGACCAGGCGATCCACGATCGCACGGTAGCGCTCGGCGACGGCCGGCCAGGACGAGTCCTGCGCGTCGCGCAGCGCGGCGTCGCGCATGCGCTCGGCCGCGCCGTCCTCCTCGAAGACCAACCGGATCGCGGCGGCGATCGAGTMGGGGTCCTCGTGCTCGACGATGAGTCCGGCGCCCCGGCCGAGCAGTTCGACGGCATGCGGGAAGCCGGTGGCGACGACGGGCACGCCGGCTGCCACCGCCTCGGCGAGCACACCCGACGTGGCCTGGTCGCGCGCGTCGTAGGGCAGCAGCACGACGTCGGAGCCTTCGACCAGTTCCGCGAGCTGCGTCGGGTCGAGGTAGCGGTCGTCGAGGGTGACGACGTCCGTGAGATCGAGGTCGATGATGAGCTGCTGCAGCGATTCGCGGTAGCGCTCACCCTCGCGGGCGAGCACCTTCGGGTGCGTCCGGCCGGCGATCACGTACTCGATCGAGGGGGTGGACTCGCGCAGCTGAGCGATGGCCCGGATGCCCCATTCGAGGCCCTTTCCCGGAGTCATGAGTCCCCAGGTGAGAATCCGCTTCGGCCCCGCGTGCGCGATCGCCGGTGCCGCGCGAGGCGCCGTGACGCCATGCGGGATGACGCGGACCTTGGACTCCTTGACGTTGTACGACCGGCGCAGGATCGCGCGGGCGTTGTCCGTCATGACCACCACGATCGCGGCCAGCCGGCACACCGTGTCGAGGACCGCGCGCTGATGCGGTGTCGGTTCGAGAAGCACGGTGTGGAGCACGACGATCGCGGGGGTCGACAGCGATCGCAGCAGCGGGATGATCTCGTCGCCGTCCGGTCCGCCGTAGATGTCGTACTCGTGCTGGATGATCGCGACATCGCACTTGTCGAGGGCGCGCACTGACGTGCGCATGCTGACGCGATTCCGGGAGATCAGATCGGCGGTGGTCGGGATCAGGCCGATCACCGGAGGGCTGAGCCGGCCGTCCCGCACATCGAGCACACGCACGATGGTGGGAGGCTGCGCGTCGCCGGCGGTGAGTGCCTCGGCGAGCGCCTCGGTGAACGTGGCGAGCCCGCATCGGGTGGGCGGATACGTGGAGAGAAACCCGAAGTGGGTCATGGCGACCATCTCTGTGGGCCCGGAGTCATCGACCCTGGGATTCTTCGAGACGTCTGCCGAACGGCATCCCTCGTGGAACTGCGCCTGCACCGCCGCGGTCCGGTCCACGCGACGTGCCGAAGCCACCGCGCTGTGCCCCCAGTCTACACGTGGGGTATGCCGGCCTCCCGGCGACGGGAGCAGCGAGGGCCTCGCCGGTGTCGTCGCCGCGCCCCAGACTGGTCTCATGAGAGACGGACCTGCGCGGTGGGTGCTCCATGTCGATCTCGACCAGTTCATCGCCGCGGTCGAGGTGCTCCGGCATCCCGAACTCGCCGGCAAGCCGGTGATCGTGGGCGGCCGAGGCGATCCGACCGAGCGCGCCGTGGTGTCGACCGCGTCATACGAAGCGCGGGAGTACGGTGTCGGCTCCGGGATGCCGCTGCGCATCGCCGCCCGGAAGATTCCGGATGCCGTGATCCTTCCGGTGGATGCCCCGGCCTACACCGCGGCGTCCGAACAGGTCATGGCGACCCTGCGCGCGCAGCCGGGCGCGGTCGTGCAGGTGCTCGGCTGGGATGAAGCGTTCATCGGCATCGCGACGGATGATCCCGAGAGTGTCGCGCGGCGCCTCCAGCAGGCAGTCCTCGACCGGACCGCCCTGCACTGCAGCGTGGGCATCGGCGACACCCTCGTCCGCGCGAAGGTCGCGACCGGGTTCGGCAAGCCTCAGGGCATCTTCCGGCTCACCGCCGAGAACTGGCCGGCGGTCATGGGCGCACGCCCGACCATCGAGCTGTGGGGCGTCGGCACCAAGGTGCAGCGCCGACTGGCCGGGCTCGGCATCCGCACCATCGCGGAATTGGCGTCCGCCGACGATGAGCTGCTCGCGGGTGAGTTCGGGCCGAAGATGGGTCCGTGGTACGGCCAGCTCGGGCGTGGCGAGAGCACCGCGGTGGTCGACGACACGCCGTGGGTGCCCCGCGGGCACAGCCGCGAGACCACGTACCAGCAGGACCTCACCGAGCGCGACCAGATCGAGGAGGCCGTGGACGAGCTGCTGCTCCAGGTGCTGCATGACGTGACCGCCGAGGGCCGGCCGGTCATCGGGCTCACGCTGAAGGTGCGTTATGCGCCGTTCCTCACCAAGATCTTCACGAAGAGGATTCCGGCCACCTACGACCGTGACATCGTGCGAGCACGTGCCATGGATCTGCTCGCGAAGGTCGAACCAGAGCGTCCGATCCGACTGCTCGGCATGCGTCTCGAGATGGCCATGCCCGAGGACGCGCGCGAGGGCCACTCCCCCACGCGCAGCGGCTGGTAGCCGAGCTCCGCCGCTACGGCGTCCACCAGGGTCGCAGCGGCAGACCGCTGATGCCCTCGCGATCGTCGGGTCGCCCCATCAGCACCTGGTGCAGCTGGATCCCGCCGGCCTCGAAGCCGAGCCGCGATCCGGCCATGTACAGGCCCCACACCTTGGCGGCGGGAAGCCCGACCTCGTTTACCGCCTCATCCCAGTGCTCGACGAGGTTGGCGCACCAATCCCGCAGCGTCAGCGCGTAGTGGGGGCGGATGTTCTCCTCGTGCAGCACCTCGAGTCCGGCATCCTGCGCTTCGGTGATGATGCGACCGGACCCGATGAGCTCCCCGTCGGGGAAGACGTACYGGTCGATGAAACCGGGCGCCGATGGCTCGCCCTTGTTGCCGGGGCGGGTGATGCAGTGGTTGAGCAGCAGCCCGCCCGGGCGCAGCCGCGACTGCAGGAACCGGAAGTACGCCGGATAGTTGCGCACGCCGATGTGCTCCAGCAGACCGATGGACGAAACCGCATCGAAGTCGCTCTCGGCGATGTCCCGGTAGTCGCCGTAGCGCACCTCGGCCAGCTCGCTGAGTCCTTCCTCGACGATCGCCTGGTGCGCCCAGGTCGTCTGCTCCCGCGAAAGCGTCACGCCCGTCGCCCTCACCCCGCGGCGAGCGGCGTAGCGCACCATGCCGCCCCACCCGCATCCGACGTCCAGCAGCCGGTCGCCTGGCTGGAGACGCAGCTTCTCGAACACCAGCCGGTACTTGTTCTCCTGCGCCTCTTCGAGCGAGGCGTCGAGGTTCGGGTAGCACGCGCAGGTGTAAGTCATCGAGGGCCCGAGCACCCACTCGTAGAAGGTGTTCGAGACGTCGTAGTGGTGGTGGATCGAGTCGGCATCGCGCGACTTGCTGTGTCGGAGACCGGCCGCGACGCGGCGCCAGCGCGGGGGAACCTCCTGCGGAGGGGGCGCAACCGGACGCAGGTTCTCGAAGCCGATCGTGCGGGCGATCTTGGCCATGAGCCGCGCCGGCGGCCGCCGGAACACGAGGCCCTCCGAGAGCGCCTTGAGCAGCTCGTACGGGTCGCCGGGGTGCACACCGTGGATGTCGAGGTCGCCGGCGATGTACGCGCGAGCGAGCCCGAGGTCGCCGAATCCGGTGGCGAGATACGCCGTGCCGCGGGGAGTCTTCAGGTCCAATCCGAACGGCGCATCCTCCGGTCCCGCTGAGCTTCCGTCGTAGGCGGTGAACCGCAGCGGCAGCTGTCCGCCGGCGAAGATCTCAAGCACTTCGGCCAGGGTGAGCTTGCCGCTCTCTTCAGCCGGGCCCCCGGCATCCGTCTCATCTTCCGTCGCGCGGTCCTTGAATGTGGTCATCGCCGTTGCACCGCCTTCGCATACAGGTCGAGCAGTCGTGAATCCGGGTCGTATCGCTGCTTGACGACCCGGTAGGTCTCGCCACCGTAGAGCGCGTCGAACTCCTCCGGGGAGTAGAACGCGTCGGAGTAGAGCGACTTGTGGCCGTCGAGCTCGCCGACCCGGCGCTCGATCATCCGGTTGCTCTCGCCCTCGACCTGACCGACCGGCACCGTCGACCAGAAGCCGATGTTGACATAGGTGCGATTCGGCTCGATCGGGTACAGCGGCCATCCCTCGCTGCCGCGCAGCCGCAGCGGGCACAGCCAGATCGGCTCGATCGGCACGTTCGCCAGGAACCAGTCGAGGAATTCGACGCAGCGCTCGATCGGCACCTCGACGTCCTGGATCACGCGTTCGCGCGGCGGGCGCCCGTGGAGCTTCTCGAGCCGGTCGCCGATGTCGTACCGACGCTCCAGCCTCATGAGCTTCCAGTAAGCGCTGCTGCGCAGGTAGCGTCGCGGCCAGAATCGACGGACGAGCGGATGCTGCGCTCCGAACGCGCCGGAGCACCAGAACCAGTCGGTGTCCCACCGCCACAGATAGTCGTGGATGGTGAGCCGGTCGGTCTTGACCCCGTCGTCGTGCTGGAGGGATCGGTAGTAGATCTGCTGCCCGGTGTAGTCGCTGACGGGTCCGGATGCCGCGGTCTGCACGCCGACGCACAGGTAGCTCTCGTCGGCGCTGAACACCACACCGTCGAGGTAGTCCACCGGGATGCCGTCGAGTTCGCCGGTCTGGATGATCCGGTCCATCGTCGCGACCAGCTCGGTGAGGCTGTGGAACCGGACCTGGCGAAGTGCAACGAACGGCTGGACCTGTTCCAGCTCGATACGCAGCCGGACGGCGTAGCCCAGCGTGCCGTAGGAGTTCGGGAACGCGCGAAACAGGTCGACGTTCTCGTGCGGCGAGGCGGTCACCACCTCTCCCCCGCCGGTCAGGATGTCCAACTCGAGCACCGACTCGTGCGGCAGCCCGCTGCGGAACGACGTCGACTCGATGCCGAGGCCGGTGACCGCACCGCCGAGGGTGATGGTCTTCAGCTGCGGCACGACGAGCGGCGCGAGGCCTGCGGGAAGGGTCGCGGCGACGAGATCCTCGTAGGTGCACATGCCGGCCACGTCGGCGGTGCGCGCCTCCGGGTCGATCGCGATGACGTCCGCCAGCCCGGAGGTGTCGAGACCTGGGGCGTTCGTCTTCGTACGAGCTCGGAACAGATTCGAGGTGTGCTTCGCCAGCCGCACCGGGGCGGCCGCTGGGACAGCGCGATAGCTCTCCAGAAGCCGCTCTACGCCGGCGGCGTGAGCGGTCCGTGCGTCGGTTGCCGGGGCGGACACGCCTCCACGCTAGTCCTCGACGGAATTCGCGTGAAGAGGAGAAGGCGCGAGCGATTCGGACGCTAGTTGGACTCGACCGAGGTCGTGTGGTGCGGCGTCCCGACCGGTTTCGACTCGCTCGATCCGCGCTGGCGCAGGTAGATCGCGAAGGTGACCATCGCACCGACGGCGAGGAACTCGGACTGCCAGTTCTGCAGCGTGCGGTTCCAGAAGTCCGCGGACACCACGTAGTCGAGCCACGTCTCGGCGGGCATCCCGTGCTGGGCGTTCTCGTCGTTGGCCACGGCGACACCGCCGACGGACTGGGCGAACCAGGACAGCAGGAAGATCGTGCCCATCACGAGGAGCAGCGAGTTCGAGTACACCCACTGACGCCATCCCTCGACGCGCGCCCAGCGTGGCGAATCAGGCCGCGCGTGCGCCCCGACGAGCTGCTCCTCGTCGGACCCGGGACCAGCATCACCGGGCTCCTTCGATTCGGGCGAGCCCCGCTGGATGAGCCAGACCGTCGCAGCGATGAACAGGAAGAACTGCAGGAACTCCGACTGCCAGTTCTCCGAGACATCGACGAGGAACGCCGACGAGGTGACGAACTGCCCGTACGAGATCGCGGATTCGCCGTGCTGCATCAGCTCCTCGTTGTTGTTCGCGAGCCCGACGAAGGACTGACCGATGAGCRCCGCGGCGAACAGCGCGAGGAAGAACAGGCTGAGTCCGTTGTCCCGGAGGAATGTGCGCATCTCAGCGACCCAGCAGCGGTAGCAGGATCATCACGGCAAGGCCCGCGGCGATCAGGATCATCCACGTCCAGAACATGCTCCGCATGCCGATCGTCTCCTGCTCGGTCGGTGTCATAACGCTGACGCTAGACCTCGCAGTGCACACCCGGAGGGGGCTTGACGTGGTGGCTCGCATCGGTCGCACCACGCACCGGCAGGCTTGTCAATCCCCACCCGGGCGGCACGGACGCGACGCAGAATCGTCTGACACGACTCTCCTCGCCGAGTGATCTACGACGATGCGACACCGATTGTCGCTGACAGAGCGCGGAGCCTGCCATGACCGACACCACCCTCACCCAGCGGTTCGCGCTGGAGCGCGTCGACCCGAGCACCTGGGTGATCACAGACACGCAGGCGACGGATGCCGCGGCCCCGCCCATCGCGCACCTCACGCTCAACGATTACGAACAGGTCGAAGTGATCTGGGGAGTTCCGCTGCCGCTGCCCGTCACGTTCGCGAACCTGCAGGACGCCCTGGACAGCCTCGACGAGTGGGCCCACCGCAAACGCGGCGCAACCAAGCCCATCCCGATTCCGCATTTCCCGCCCCCGCCGCACTGAGCGCTCAGGTCTCAGCGCTCCGCGGGGGTGCGAGGCGCTTCGCACCGTGCTCGACGACGATCCGAACGAGCTGCGTACCGGGGACGAAGATGTTGACCGCCTCCACCCCGACATCGAGCAGGAACTTGGGCTCGAGGATCTTGCCCAGATACTGCTCGAACGTGGCGCCGCCCGGATGGGTGTCGCCAGTCAGTCCGTCGAACTCGATCACGGCCTCTTTTCCGGCGTGACGATAGCGAAAGGCGTACACCGGCCGATAGACGAGGTCGACGACATCCACCGTCACTCGCTCCTCCAGCACGCGGTCCGCGTCGATCTTGCCGATGGCCGCCGCCATCACCTCACGCACGAGCATCGACGCCTTCGCCTCCGGGGGAACCACGACGGTGCCCGACGTGGCTTCGGCGGCCAGCGTCTCCGCGTTCGCCAGCGTGCTCGCGAAGCTGTCGTACCCGCTCAGCGTCGGGTTCTCGGCGCGGGTCAGCCCGTCGTACGCGAAGGCGCGCGCGTTCTCGTCCCGGCAGGACTCGAGGCCGGACAGCACGAAGCGTCCCTGGCTGACGAGAAGGGTCTGCTCGGCGACCTGGACGCTGCGGACACTGGATGCGACGGGGACGGCGTAGGTCCGCGTCCGTTCGTATTCGGCCACCGTCGTCACGTGCAGCCGCCAGAACGGCTGCAGCCGGCGCTCCCGGTAGACGCACTCGTAGTCCTCGGAGGTGGCGCGATTCAGCAGGCCCCCCAGCTTCGCCCCGGTGCCGAACGCGTCCGCTCGCCGCGACCACGCACGGCCTTCGGCGTGGTCGAGGCTGAATCGATCGGTCAGCAGGAGGATGCGCTCCTCGGCGACCTCGACCTCCATCGCGACACCCCCTATCGATGTCGGGGTCAGCATACGACCGCTCGACGCCGGGCGGGAGGGGCTCCGCTACGACGCGAATGCGCCCCGGTGGTCGACCGCCCACTGCGACAGCGGCGTGGGCGTGATTCCGAGGGGCGGGGTGACCGGCTGCTCCGGCTCCTCGATGGTCTCGGACCAGTACCCGAGCAGCATGTCGATGATGTCGTCGGGAATGAACCGGCCGACGTCCTCGCGGAACTCATCGGGCGACACCTCGATGAGGGGCACATCGCGTCCGATGGCATCCGCGACGGCGGACAGCTGCTCGGTCTTCGTGAGACTCGCGGGGCCGGTGAGCTCGTAGATCCGGCCCGAGTGCCCCGGTTCGGTGAGCACGATCGCGGCGGCGGTCGCGACATCCGCTTCATGGATGAGCACCTGCGAGGACGTCGGGTACGGAACGCGAACGCCGTGGCCGGCGCGGACGGCGAACGACCACGAGAGCAGGTTGATGGCGAGGTTGCCGGGACGGAGGATCGTCCAGTCGTCGGTGCGCGCGGTGACGACCTCCTCCACCGCGCGGTGGTGCAGTTCGCTGGCGGATCCCACATCGCGCGAGTTTCGTGCCGACACCGCGAGCGAGGACAGCACCACGAAACGGCTGACACCCGCGGCGATGGCGCGGTCGACGAAGGCCGCGACCCCTTCGTCCGCCGGGAAGAGGTACACCGCGTCGACGTGGTCGAAGACCTGGTCGGGCGCCGTCGCGAGACTGCCTTCGTACACAGCGACACCGTCGGGAAGTTCGGCTGCCGCGGCGGCTCGACTCAGCGCGCGCACCGCGACGCCTCGCTCGAGCAGTTCGTTCACGAGGCGACGGCCGATATTCCCGGTCGCACCGGTGATGAGAATCGTCATTTCAGCTCCTTGGTTGGTGAGAACCCCAGGCTACGAACTGATTAGGTCTTGATCGGTCCTAATTCACCGGCATGATGGACGGGTGACCGATGCCACCACGACCTCGCGCGTCCTCCGTCTGCTCAGCCTCCTGCAGACACGTCGCTCGTGGCAGGGCACCGAACTCGCCGAGCGCGTCGGCGTCAGCCCTCGCACGATCCGTCGTGACATCGACCGGCTCCGCGAGCTCGGCTACCGCATCGCGGCCGAGCGTGGCGCCATCGGCGGCTACCGCCTCGAGGCGGGCACGGAGCTTCCACCGCTGCTCTTCACCGCCGACGAGGCGGTGGCTCTCGCGCTCGGGCTGCGTGCCGGCGCCGCGGACGGGGCCGTTCGCGACCTGTCCGATCTCACGGTCTCGGTGCTCGCCAAACTCGAGCAGGTGCTGCCGGCCACGGTCCGGGCGCACGTGCATGCCACCCAGGTCGCGGTCTCATCCCCCGCCCCCGTGCGAGCCCGCGAACAGGTCGATCCGGAGATCTTCGCGTCGCTGGCCCTCGCCTGCCGCGACTCCGAGGTGGTGCGCTTCGGGTACGTCGCCGCCGATCGCGTGCGCACCTCGCGTCGCGTCGAACCCGTCTCGCTCGTGCCTGTCGCGGGCCGGTGGTATCTCCTCGCCTGGGATCCCGGAGCAGACGATTGGCGCACGTTCCGCCTCGATCGCATCAGCGCTCCGACTCACACGCGACTCATCGTGGCGCGTCACGCCCTTCCGGGAGCGGATGCCGCCGCGTTCGTCGTGGAACGGCTCGCGGCCGCGGTGACACCGCGCTTCACGGCGACGATCCGGATTGCTGCGCCGCTGGCGGAGGTCGATGCGCACCTCGGTCCGTATACAACGGGGCTGAGCGCCGACGGGCCGGCGCACACACTCTGGGTCATCCACGACGACCACCTCGAGATCCTCGCCGGCGCACTGACCTGGCTCCGATGGGAGTTCACCATCGTCGAAGGCGAGGAGCTCCGGCACTTCACCCACGACTTCGCGTCGCGGCTGTCCGCGTGAGGATTCTCTGACCTCAGCGGTTGCGGTCAGGGAGCGGTGTCGGCGCGCGACCTGTCCGAAACGGCCCGGGCCAGCGCTCTGAGGTGTGCGTCGCCGGTGCGAGAGTCCGGTTCGAGGTAGCTGCCTTCGGTCCATTCGTTCCATGCGTTCACGATCACGACCTGTGCGCCTGCGCTGTCCGCCGCGAACGCCAGCGCTTCCGACACCGAGGCCCCGAACGCTTCCGGAGTGTTGCCTACCACGACCGGGTAATACGGCCACTCCGAAATGACGAGCGTGTCGTCCTGATTCACCCGAGTCGTGGAATCCCAGCCCATGGCGACGGTGGGAACGAAGTCGACGGCGTGCGTCTCCCGCAGCGAGTGCCACTCCAGCTGGGCGGCGGAACGCCACTCCTCGTATTCGAAGGTGAGCTGGCCGGCGGGCAGGCTGGCCCACCGGTCGGAGGGCCACCCGTAGGTGCCGACCGAGTCGAAACCCAGCGCGGCGATCGCCGCGGGGTCGAAGGACTCGTATGCCCCGAGAACGTTCAGGTGAAGCTCGCCGCAGCCGGCGGCACGAGCACGTGCCCGGAAATCGGCAAGGAGGGCACGGGTGCCGTCGGCTCCCCCGAGCCCGGTCACCAGCTCCTCGAGGAGGAAGACGGTGAACCATGCTTTTCCGTCAACGCGCCAGTATGCGGGGTGGGCGAAGTATCGCTGGATGACAGCATCCGTCATCCGAATGAATTCGGCTTCGTCGACAGCGCCTTTGAACCACAGTTCGGGGTCTTCGCCCACGTTGCCCGGGAACACCCCGCGCCAATCGTGGTTCGCCCACATCAGGGCGAACTTGATCCCCGGATCGGGCAGGCTGAGGAAGGTCTCGTCAAGGGGCCGATTGAGGAAATCCGCGCCGTCGTACCAGTACCAGTCCCATAGGAACGCGTCGATGCCGGAGCCTGCGGCCAGATCGCAGCTGCGCTGCATGTTCTCAGGCACGGTCTCATCGAGGTACCCGAGCGTCGGGATCTGAGGCTGATAGTGACCCTCGAACCGCGGTCGCCCCGCCTTGATCAGATCCCACTCGGTGAAGCCCTCACCCAGCCATGGCGCTCGACGCGGCTCGTCGTGCCAGCTCGGGAAGTAGATCGCGGCGACTTCAATGTCACGGGACACGGGGTGGCTCCTCGGGCGATGCGCGTGCCCGAGGAGCTTCCCCGGCCGAGGGTCAGATTAGCGCGTACCGGTCACGCGGCGGCGTGCGAAGAAGACGTAGAGCCCCAGCACGATGATCGCGCCGATGATCGAGCCGATGATGCCGGAGGGCTGCAGGAAGCCGCCGTTCGGGTCGCTCCCGAAGATCAGGAACCCGAGGAAGCCTCCGACGAACGAGCCGACGATTCCGAGCACGATCGTCAGCAGGATGCCGATGCTCTGCTTGCCGGGAATGACCGCTCGGGCGATCAACCCCGCGATGAGGCCGATGACGATGAGGCCGATGATGGTCCAGAGCATGATGTTCTCCTTCGAGTGGCGAGCGCCGTCGGGAATGCGGCGCTCAGGTCGGCGACCAGGCTATGACCCATGGTGCAGACGCGACGGGCCCTTCACATCGAGAACGCAGCGCGGTAGCATGCCGGACTCCTGCGGAACGGGCATGCGCTGCTGCGGTGTGAGTGAGCACATCCGTCATGCTGCAGTCGCGTCACTGCAGCAGCGGGAGGAGCAGTTCGCTCAGCGCGATCTCGGTCTCAGCGGGCTCGAGCCCGCCGTCGAATCGCAGGATGCGCCACGTGTTGGCATCGCAGATCGCGACGATCTGCGCGCGCCTTCTGGTGCCCTCTGCTTCCGGCAGTGACGGATCGAGCGTGAACGCGCGGCGGCACCAGTCCACGTGGAATGCGCGCCCGCGAGCGGTGATCTCGGGCAGGCCGGGCACGAGTGGGGCCTCGGAGTAGGTCTTGAGGATCAGCACCCCGTACCGCTCGTAGTGCAGCACGAGGTTGTGGATCGTGTCGACTGCGGACGCGTCTGCCGCGGCTTCGCGGGCCGCGACGATCCGAGCCAGTTCGCGTTCGACTGTCGCGTTCATGAGCGCGGGCTTGCTGCCGAATCGACGGATGACGGTCTGCCCGGTCACGCCGGCATCGGCGGCGATGTCCTCGATGCGAATGTGCTCGTACGGAGTTGATATCAGCCGCGCCAGCATGGCATCGACGATCCGCTCCGCAGTGAGCTCGGCATCCTTCGCCCGCGCTGTCATCCGGTACGGCCGCGTATTCATGTTAGTTACGCTAACAGCTAAATCCGCCGATATTGATGTTAGTTTCGCTAACTTCAAACCATGGACACCTACACCGAACACACCGAGCGGATCGAAACCCGTCTCGGAACACTCAACGCCCGCGTCATCGGCACCGGGCGCCTCACGATCCTCTGGTCGTCGATGTTCGTCGACAGTCACACCTGGGATCGGATCCTCCCTCTCCTCATCGACGGGAGCGCGATCCGGCGGCGATTCGTGCTCATCGACCCACCCGGCTTGGGKCTGAGCGACGCGCTGGTCCGTCGATCCACGATTTCGGAAGCCGCGGATGCCGCGCGCGACGCACTCGTGGCGCTTGGCGCTGATGAACCAGTCGATTGGCTCGGCAACGCGTTCGGCGGCCATGTCGGCCTCAACCTGGCGACGGATCGCACCACCCTGCGGAGTCTCGTCGCGATCAGCTCGCCGACCGAGCCGATCGCCCCCGCGCTGCGACGCAAGATCGGTGTGCTGCACCCGATGCTCACGCTCGCCGGCCCCGTCGGACCGGTGCGGGACGYCATCGTCGAGGCGATGCTGACCGACGAATCCGCGGCGACGCCTTCCACGCTCCAGGTTGTACTGGACAGCCTGGCGCGTCCGACGAAGGCGAGCATGAGCCTTGCCCTGCGTTCCTTCATCATCGACCGCACCGACGTGACCGACCGGCTCGCCGACATCCGCGTGCCGAGTCTCTTCGTCGCCTCCGACGACCGCGGTGACTGGAGCCCCGCCGATGCGCAGYGCGCGGCATCCCTCGCACCAGGCGCCCAGGTCATGACCGTGACAGGAGCACGCACCCTGGTCCCGCTCGAGCAGCCCGGGCAGCTCGCCGCGGAGATCATCGCCTTCTGGGATCAGCTCACCGACTGAACAGGACTCCCGTGCTGCGCGCCCGGGTGCGATCCCACCGGACCGCGCCCGGGCGCTCTGAGTGATGTCAGGCCTGGTCGGGCCGCTCGACCTCGGTTCTCAGATCGCCTTGTGCCGCACCCGATCCGCTGCGGCCGCCACCTGCGCCTCGCAGCACGAACGCCACCCCGACGGCGAGGACCGCCCCGAGGATGGGACCCACGATGTAGACCCAGTACCCGGTGAAGTCCCCCGCGACCAGATCCGGTCCGAACGTGCGAGCCGGGTTCATCGAGGCTCCCGAGATCGGGCTGCCCCACAACCCGGCGAGGGCGATGTACGCGCCGACACCGAAGGCGCCGACGATGCCGATGTTCTGCGCGCCCGAAGCTGTGCCGAGGATGACGCTCACCAGCCCGAATGTCAGCACCGCCTCCATCGTGAGGGCGGACCAGTCCGACCAGCCGTCGGCCGGGTAGTTGGACCCGAACGACGAGGACACCCCGATGACCAGCGTCAGGAACCACGCCGCGAGCGCGGCGCCGGCGAGCTGCACGACGATGTAGCCCGGCACGCGTCGCCATGGGAAGTCTCCGCGCAGAGAGAAGGCGAGCGTTACGGCGGGGTTGAGATGTGCGCCGGAGACCTTCCCATGAAAAGGATGATGGCCATCACCATCAGCCCGGGCGCGACCACGGCAGCACCTCGGTCGATGGTGTCAGGAAAGGCCTCGCCCATCATCCCGCCGCCGGCCGCGACCAGAACCAGGAAGAACGTCCCGAGAAACTCCGAAACGAGGCGACGCCACTCCTGCTTCCCATCTTGGAAGTCGGATATCGGCTGGATCACCTCGGCTTCGAACCATCGATCGAAGCGACCCTTTTCCGTTGCACTCGAATCCTGCGCCATCGTCAACTCCGTTGCTTGGGAACGACTTGAACGGCGCCAGGGACTCAAGTCGGCGAGTACTCGACGTCGGCATTCGCGAGCATAGGGGTGTCGTTCCGCACCCCACAAGAGATCGTCTGGTGCCGACTATCGTTGTGACTCGTGACTGACGGGCCGGCAACCAGATACGCGCGCTCGGTGAGCGCTTGGACGCCGCTCGATTGGTGGAAGCTCGAAGCCAGAGCGCTCTACGGCGTCCCGGAACTGCGCAAAGCGATGGCGTACTTCGCACCCGCCCCGGCATATCGGGACCTGGCGAAGGATGTCGCCCCGCGATGGGGCATCCTGCTGACGGCCTCGCACATCGCGAGCTTCACCTTTCCGATCCTCGCCGCACTCGTCGTCTTCGCCCCGGTCATCCGCGGCGGAGTCGCCCAGGTCGGATTGGGCGGTGCAATGGCGGGAATCGCGGCGCTGATCGCCGTGATCGGGTTCATCACCGACAGTCGTGATCCCCTCGGAGTCGATCCCCACATCGGGCGGCTCCTGGGGAACCTGCACCTGCTGCCGTCGAGCATCGGCTCGGTCCTCGCGATCATGGCGATCGCGCAGGACAACGCCGTCGGAGCGATCGGCGTCATGGGCTTCATCGCCGACGCCGTCGTCGGCGCCCTCCACTACTGGTTCTATCGCGGTCCCGCTGATTCCGGCACCGCCCGCTGGACGCGCAACATCACGCGGCTGCAGCTGGCGTTGGACGCCACGCCGCCGGATGAGCAGGCCCGCATCAACTCCGACATCCAGCAGGCGCTCGCGGTGCTCGGGGAACGAGGCATCCTCCCCGACGAGACGCTGGCGCCTGCGAGGGCCGTGGCGATCGGGCGGCTGGGGATGACCATGGCCCCGCGGGATGACCTGAAGCCGGCGAAACGCTAAACCGCGCGTCCCTGGTGCGCCCGCGGTCACGGCCCGACGTCGAACCAGAAGTCAGCGCGGTCGCCCCCGTCGCGTTCGAACGCGATCTGCCAGCATCCGGGCGCATCGAAGGAGAATCCGATTCCCCATTCGCTGCCCGGACGATGAAAAGTGCTGCCGCCGTGAGGATCGGGGCCCCAGGCGAGCGGCCGCTGCGATCCATCCGGAGCGAGAACATGCACGTGGAGTGTGCCACTGCCGGTCATCCGCACAGCCATCTTCGTCGTGCTGCCGTCGCCGACGATCGCATCGGCGTCTGGACCGAACAGCAGGCCGTAGGCGGTGACGCTTGTCGAACCGGTGCCCTGGATCACCTGCCCAAGGGTGGGCGATGGAGGGTCGCAGTCCTGGCCGCCGAGAGTGCCGAGATTCGATTCCGTGACCGATGGCGAAGCCGCAGGCGCCGGCGGAGCGGTGCACGCAGTCAGCACGAGCGCCGTGCCGATGGCGAGGGAGGCGCCCCAGCGGCGGGAAGAGGACGGCCGATCAGACATCTCAGTAAGTCGCGCGCCCGCCGCTGATGTCATAGACGGCGCCCGTCGAGAAGCTGCATTCGTCGGAGGTGAGCCACGCGACCAGCGCGGCGACCTCCGACGCCCTGCCGACCCGGCCCATCGGGATCAGCGATGTGATGTGCGCGAGCACCTCCGGCGCCGTCGCGGCGTTCATCGGGGTGTCGATCACGGCCGGCGCGATCACGTTGACGAGCACGCCGGTCTTCGCCAGTTCCTTGCCGAGCGATTTGGTCAGGCCGATGACGGCGGCTTTCGAGGCCGAGTACGCACTGAGATTCGAGTTGCCGTCTTTGCCCGCCATGCTCGCGATATTGACGATGCGCCCCCACCCCCGCTCGACCATGCCCGGCACGACCGCCTGTATGACTCGGAAGGTGCCGTGCACGTTGACGTCGAAGGTGCGCTCCCAGGCCGCGGGGTCGGTCTCGATCAGGGGCTTGTTCGGTCCGACGATGCCGGCGCTGTTGATCAGGATGTCGACCGGGCCGACCGCGGCGACGGACGCGGCGATCGACGCCGCATCCGTGACGTCGACCTGGTAGTCCGCTTCCGAGGACACATCGAAGGTGATGACATCGATGCCGTCGGTCCGCAGTCGCTCGGCGCAGGCGGCGCCGAGTCCGCTCTCGCCGCCGGTGATGATCGCGCGCCTCATGCGGGGCCCCTTAGGTGTGTCAGTGAGATTCACGGCTGACCTTGTCGCCGCTCGCGCCCACGAGGAAGTCGAGGTCGGCGCCGGTGTCCGCCTGCATGACGTGGTCGACGTAGAGCTTCGCCCAGCCGCGCACCGGCGCAGCGTAGGCAGCCTCGCTTGCGGGGGTCTGGCTGCGGGACTGCAGCTCCTCGTCGGTCACGTCGAAGCTCAGGACGCGGTTCTCGACGTCGACGGTGACGATGTCGCCGTTGCGGATGAACGCGAGCGGTCCACCCGCGGCCGCCTCAGGCGCGACATGCAGGATGACGGTGCCATAGGCCGTGCCGCTCATCCTCGCGTCGCTGATGCGCACCATGTCACGCACGCCCTGCTCGAGGAGCTTCTGCGGCAGCGGCATGTTCCCGACCTCGGGCATCCCGGGATAGCCGCGCGGACCACACCCGCGCAGCACGAGCACCGACTCTGCGGTGACGTCCAGATCCGGATCGTCGATGCGGGCCCGCATGTCCTCGACGCTGTCGAACACGACCGCGGGTCCGACGTGCTGCAGCAACTCCGCGGTGGCCGCCGACGGCTTGATGATCGCTCCGCGCGGGGCGAGGTTGCCGCGCAGCACCGCGATCCCGGCATCCTCCATCAGTGGCGTATCGCGCGGGAAGATCACGGTGTCGTCGAACACGGGGTGATCGACGAGGTAGTCGACGAGCGGCTTGCCGGTCACCGTGATGGGCTCGGGGTGGAAG
>NZ_JBFUFC010000037.1:0-24904 GCF_056403635.1 Microbacterium sp. P2_F9
GTCGCCCCAGGCGATGTCGGGGTCGATCCCTTCGATGGATGGGATCCTGATCGCCTCAGACCATGGTCCGGCGGCGTCATCTGCCCAAACGAGCACTTGCCCTTGATCATCTGCGACATTCGTGGTGATCATCCAAAAGCGTCCATCGTGGTGGCGCAGCGTCGGCGCGAAGATGCCGCCGGACGGACCGGTCCCTTCGAGCGGCAATTGGTCAGGACGATGCAGCGCGTGCCCGACCAGCGACCATTCCTTGAAGTCGGTTGAGACATGAATCGGCACGCCCGGCGCGTACTCGAAAGTGGAGTTCGCGAGGTAGAAGGTTCCGTCGACCGCACACACTGACGGATCAGGGTAGAAGCCGGGGATGATCGGACGTTGATTCATGGGGACTGTCCTTCCGAGAGAAGATGGCATTCGTGGAGGTGGGGAGGTTTGTCAACTGAGTCGGTGGGACGGCCGGTGGCGCTGATCAGACCCCGCGCTAGGAACGTCAGTGACTCGTCAACTCGTCCAAGGGCCGGGTAGCGATTGAGGTGACCATGCGGCATCCCCACCRCCAGGTGCGAGTGAACCTCCACCCCTCGCGGCGAAGCTGGTCGACCAGGAGCTGTCATCCGTTCGCGAGCTTGCGGGTCGCCCMGATCCTGGTACGTCAAGCCGTTGATCAGATGGATCTTTCCGGCGGGGAAGGGGTCGAGCTGCATGACCGGACGCTGCCCCGAACCTGATCCGGTGTGCGTGACCATCAGCTTCGCCTCAGCGTGACCGGCCCGGCGAGCCCAGCGGGCAGGATTGCCGCGTCGGGTGTGAACACGGCGGTCATCGCATCCCACGCCTCTCCGGTGGGGTGCGAACTTTCGGCGATCAGCCGGTTCCGCCATGGATTCGCGACGGCCACCTCGATCACGTTGTTGCCCTTCATCAGATGCGACGCCGGCACACGGTACGGAGGAGTCCACGCGACACCGGCTGGGTGCCCGTTGATGGTCACTTCGGCGAGGTCGGCCACATCTTCGAGGTCGAGCGTCAACTGACCGGTACCCAGTTCGGCATCGCTCAACTCGAGCTCGAGCCGGTACACGGCGATGCCAGAAAAGCCCTCACCGATCGGTCCCAACTCCGTCCACCGTTGGGGGCCGTCAGGCAAGGCGATCTCATTGCGCCCCGGGATGGCCAAGGACCACCGGCCGTTCAGGGAAATGCCCTGCACCGCCTGCTCCCGGACAGCGGGAGCGGGGAGCAAAAAGGAGGATCCGAACGCCGGCAGCTGTACACGGAAATGCCGTGGCGAGGTGACTTGGAGTGGGACGCGTTCCAACGTGACGGGGTTCCAGGCAGCCAAGACATCCGTGGGGTGATTCAGTTCCAGGATGGTGCTTACTGGGTGGGTGGTGGAGTTGGCGACGAAGATCACCGGTTTGCCGTCGACCCAGCGTGCGGTGTGGCGCACCATGACGTCGTCGAGACGAACGAGCGGTTCAATTTCCAACTCCGATAGCGCAACGGCGAGGTCGTGCGTGTTGATCACGCGCCCCTGCGACCGCGCTCCCCATATTCTCGCGATCAGCGCGCGGATTTCTTCTGGTGAGTCCGAAAGGGATCGCGGTCCCGTGGGCGGGATGCCCACGACCGTTGCACCGCGGTCGAGAAGCTGCTCGATGGCTCGGAGCGCCGTGACGCTCATCCGGGCGCTGGAGCCGCCGAGGTACAGCAGCCGATAGCGGGACTGCCCGGCAACCAGACTTCCGCCGTCCACACTGATGCGGTTCGTGAGTGCGTCTACGTTGAGGTAATCGAAGTCGAAGCCCGCCGGGATAGTCGTGTTGAATTCGTCGCCGAACAGCGCGGTCACGGGCGCTTCTTCGCCGATGAAGTAGGCGATGTCGACAGCCGGAGTGCCCTGGCCGAGCAGATAAGAGCAGCGGGCAAGGTAGTCGACCCAGGCGCCAGCGAACGGAGCCCAGGTCTCGTTGCGTGAGAACGACTGCCCGAGGATATTTGCCATCGCCATCCCCGGAATAGGGACCGTTGAGGGCTGGTGCGGCGACGAGTGAATGCAGAACCGCGTAACCCCCAGAGTCAGTTGCAGGTCGGCGATGTGCTTGAGTGTCCGCGGGCTGTCGCGCCATGGCGTTCGCATCGATGTGAATGCTTCCGAGCCGGTGAAGCTGCGGTCGTACACGTGCGTCACGGATGACGCGCCCTTCAGGTCGGCGACGTAGGTCGGGGCGGGACCCTCGTCAGGTGAGAACGTCCACATCGCTCCCATCGGCACGTCGGCTCGCGAGCGCATTGCGAGATCATCTCCGAGCTGGGGCCGGTGATCCTCGAGTGCTTCGGCGTAGTAGATCGCGCCGCGCTGGTGGGCGGCATCCGCCAGTGTGCGGTAGTACTCCTCGGCAAGCAGCTCGCTGATCGTCAGTCTGAAGTCCGCGAGGAAGAGGTCCGTCGATAATGCGTCATCGACGAGAAGTCCGGCGACGGTGAGAAGCCAGGGGATCATGTCATACCCGCGGCGCTCCGCGAACTGGGCCGGCAGCTGTTCCGTGAAGTTCTGAGGCCCCGCCTCGATGCTGTCGCTGAGAAGTCCGCTGATGACAATGTCGCCGTACCGGTGCAGATGGTGGTCGATGTACTGGCGCACCCGGCGGGCGTCGAGTTTGTCCACCTCGAGCCCGGTTGCTTCGGCGACGGCCGGTCCATTCTTCTGGCCCGTCAGAGTGGATCCGAATCGGAGGATGCGCCACGAGCCCTCCTGGGGCGCCCATGTCAGGATGTCGCCGCGAACGTGCTCGGTCACGTCGATGACCCTGTCCCGAGCAACCGTGCCCGCGCTGGCGTGGGCATCCGTGTCGAGGGCGTCATAGAACGGGGCGGCGGCGAACCCGGCCTTCACTTCCCGGTGCGAGACCATGCCCGCCTCGTAGAGCGCGAACTGGGTGATGTCGAACGTCGTGACAGCGCGGAAGACGGGCGGATAGGCGACACCCGGCTCGACCGACGGCATGGCAGCAGACAGTCCGTCGGCGGCGAGGACCAATCGGAAGTGCGTCGCGGTCACCGGTGGGAAGGAGAGGGTGCGGGCGGGCACGCGCGTGGCGGGCAACTCTGCCACAGTCCAGTAATCGAGACCGTCGGTGCTCGCTTCGAGCACGGCCGACACGGGTGGCGCTGCGCCGAATCCGTGCGGCCCGGGGATGCCGACCACGCAGGCGCGGACAGTCACCGCGCTGTGAAATTGCTGTTCCAGCCAGACGGAGGAGCGCGCGTCGGGGTCCCTCGGCAGCTGGATGCCGTCTGTGAAGGTCCCGTCGGTCAGGTTTGCGGAGGAGCCGAGCGGGTTGGATGTCCGCACTTGAGTGGGCTGGTGCGGGTCGTGATGCTCGTTGTACGGGATGGCGAGGACGCAGATGTCTCGGGCGTGACCGCGGTCGCTGGCCTCTCCCCAGGGCGAGCTGTCTTGGAACACGCCCGCGGAGTCAGGGAGAGCGGGGAGCAGGTGTTCGTCGTCGCCGGGTGCGAGGATCGCTTGCGACCAGACGATCTTGCGCATTGCATCGTCAGGGGACACCCAGGGTCCGCCGGACGCGCTCCACCCGGCCGAAGTGGCCACCGTGAACTCGATGCCGAGGTTGTGGGCGGTTTCGCTCGCTTCCTTGAGCGCCTCACGCCACGCGTCGGTGCCCGGGATGAGAGGTTCGTCGACGATCGACGGATTGCCCAGCCCGCCGTCGAAGACCTGCACGCCGCGAACGCCGACCCGGTGCATCCAGGCGAGGTCGCGCTGGATGCCGTCCAGGTCGACGTTGCCGTCCATCCAGTGCCACCAGACGCGCGGCCGAGCGGAGTCCGGCGGGGAGACGAATCCCTCCCACAGCTTCTCCAGAGTTCCGCCCGGCCCGCGCGTGCTGGTCTCACTGACCACGGATCTGCGTCTCCAGCTGGTGCAGCAACGCGTGTTGACGGCGGACCTGCTCGATCGACCGGTAGGGGATTCGGTCGCCTTCGTACTCGCTGGATAGGTAACCGGACCAGTCTTCGTCGATCAGCGTCTGCATGATCTCTCCCCAGGGGATCTGCCGGTCGATCAGATCGTCGCCGATGTCGAAGAACTTCGCCTGGATGAAAGCGGTGTAGGGCAGTACGGCTGCGAGATCGGACATCGGCACGGCCAGGGGTCTGCGCCACCCCTCCTCCTGGGCTTCCTCGCTGAGGCCATCGTGTTTGGCCGTCGTGATCGCGCGCTGGAAGATGCCGGTGTCGATCAGCAGCCGGAAGTTGTCGGAACCGGTCCGCTGAATGAACGAGATGTACTCGTCGACGACGGGATGCTGGATCGGAGTGGGCGCGTGGATCTCGGGGCAGATGACGATGCCGAGCTCACCGGCGAGGTCGAGGTTGCGTTCGATGGCCTCCTCCCAGATGGGATGCGGCCGCAGGTCCATCGAGATGACACCGATCTTCGGGCGGACGCTGCTGAAACCGAGTTGGTGGGCGAGGCGCAGATCGCGGCCGAGCATGTCGGCACCCTCCAGCGCGGTGAGATCCCGGTCGCGCCACATCGACGAGTCGATCCACGACCCGTAGTTGGTCGCTTCCAAGCGGTACTCCGCAAGCAGCGCGTGCCAGCGGTCGATCCACGCCGTCGAGGGTTCCGGGTAGTTCGAGATGTTGCCCTCGCCGAGGATCTCGATGCCGGTGGCGCCGAGGTCCGCGATCTCGGCCATCGCGTCCTCGAGAGTGAGGACGGTGTTCATGTCACCGGTGTAGCTGTAGAGCGACACACCGTACTTGAGGGTGCTCATGCGACGACCGTGACCTTTCGTTCGGCGTGGAAGAGGGAGGGTTGAAACTCGGCAGGAATGTACGGAGCGTGCACGGCGATGTCGACCGCGACGTCGTATACCCCGACCGCGAGCCCGCCGTCGGAGGGGATGGTGATGATGGCAAGTTCATCAAGCTGCCAGCGAACGTCGGTCGAGGCGCGCAGTTCGTCGATGGTGAATGTGCGACCCTGCAGGGTCCACAGCGGCACCTCGCGGTTCCAGCTCACGTCTCCGACCGAGACGTCGACACCGTCGATGAGACTGCCCCACACGCCCCGGTAATTCGGCATCCGCAGCATCAGTTGAAAGCCGGTGATGCGATCGCCTTCGTACACATTGCGGAAGCCTCGGCTTTGGATCAGGTTTCTTTCGAGCACGGCGGTCCTTTCGTTTGTTAGGAGCTTCGGTCGGTCAACTGCGCGGCGATGTGGCGGGCGCCTCCGATTGCGAGTGCGACCGCCGTGAGGGTGGGATTGCAGGCCGTGGCGGTGGGGATCACTCCGTTACCGGCGACATGGAGGCCCTTTACTCCCCACACCTGACTGTGCGTATCGCAGACGGAGGTGCCGTCGTTCTGTTCGCCCATCCGGACGGTCCCCTGGTAATGCAGTGAAGCGCCGGCGGGGAAGGTGAGGGGTTCGTCGCCCAGGGGAGCGCCGAGCGCGTGCGCGGTCGCCACGATGGATGCCCGCGCCGCGTCGAGGTTCGCGTGATCCCGCGCGGTCAAGGTGTAGTGGATCTTCATCGCGGGCATGCCGTAGACGTCCACGGCGGTGTCGGTGAATTCCACGCGGTCTGAGGATTGGAGGTCTTTCGCGCAGAACCAGCCCAGTCCAACGATTGAGCCCGGGATCGTCTCGGTCTCGAGCGGCACCGGAGATGCATCCAGCTGCATCACCTGGCCGTGAAAAGGATGCGCGTCGGTGAACGGCACCCAACTCACGCCGCTCTGCGCCGTGATGCTGGTGTCTCCGGCCGAGCCGGATGGCACCTCGTCTACGCCGCTGAGGACTGTCGCGTAGACGATCTGGGGCTGGTCATTCAGGTAGCGTCCCAGCGCTTCCGCGCGCACGTTCGACGCGAACAGAAGCTGGGGTGAGCGAAGGGCGTCGGCCGCGACGACGACGAACCGCGCAGTGACGTCCTGCTCGTGTCCGGTGCGCTGATCGCGCACACGCACCCCTCGCACCGATCCGCCGTCGACGAGGACACGCGTGACGAGCGATTCGTCGAACAGGGTGGCGTTGGGGTTGGAGCGTGTCGCGTCGCCGAAGACGACGTCGGCGCCTGACCAGACCAGTTCCCCGTCTGCGCGGCGATGCACGGCGAGGGGCATCGGCTGGACGCGGCGATCCTCTGCCCGTCCCTCATCGAGCACTGCGCTCAATCGTTTGCGCACCTCACCGGMGAGCGGAGCATCCGCGAGCGCGTCCGCGGTGACGGAGAGCAGGCGTTCTGCCTCGGTGAGCAGTTCATCGAGGTCCTGCAGAAAGCCAATGCGTTCGCTCTCACCGGGCCGGGGGCACGCGCCCGTCCAGTGCGCGCCCATCCCGCCCACATTGCTCGAGAACGCGAGCGCGGGCATCCCTTCCTCCCCGGGTTGCTGCCATCCGTCTTCGAGCAGGAAGGTGCCGGCGCGTACGAGGCGTTCCGACCGGTCCTCGTAGGTCTCTTCTCCGTTGCCGTTCGCACGTGCAGCACCGAGCGGGCCTTCGGAGGTGCGTTGCGCGCGTGCGCGCTCGTGGGGGTCGGCGATGTTCTTGACGTGGGCTCCGGGCGGGTCGCTGATGGTCGCCCCGAGTTCGAAGACCACGATGCTGGCATCAGGGGCGTTCTCGCTGAGGATGCGGGCGTAAGCGGCACCGGCGGGTCCGCTCCCGACGATCGCGACATCGACGGTCGGCGGGTAGGTGCGGGGGAGCGGTTCTGAGGTCGTATCAGACATGGTGATCTCCAAAGGCATGTGGGGCGGCCGACGCCCGTACGAGACGGGCTTCGAAGGGAAGGGCGTATGTCACCGCACCGCGGTGATCGACGCGGTCTGTGACGTGAGGAAGTCGAGTCGTTCGGCTCGGCGCTCTGCCTGCTGGGTTGGGTGCGCGATCGGCGAGGCGAGGAGCAGCGCGCGAGTGTACGGGTGCTGCGGATCGGTGATCACCGATTCTGTGTCGCCGGTCTCGAGGATCCGTCCGGCGCGCATCACGGCGACGCGGTCGCTGATGTGTCGCACCACGTCCAAGTCGTGGGTGACGAATAGCAGGGCGACGCCGGTGCGCGCCTGGATGTCGGCGAAGAGGTCGAGAACGCGGGCCTGAGTCGACAGGTCCAGCGCGCTGACCGGCTCGTCCGCGACGATCAGTCGCGGTTCCCGACACAGTGCACGGGCGATGGCGACCCGCTGCCGTTGGCCGCCGGAGAATTCCCTCGGGTAGCGGCTTCCCGCGTTGGAGGGCAGTTGCACCTCGTCCAGGAGCTCAMGGACGCGTCGTTGCGCGTCCGCTTTCGAAGTGCCCGTGACCAGCAGGGGCTCGGTGAGGATGTCGTTGACCGTCATCGCGGGGTTGAGAGATGTGTAAGGGTCCTGGAAGACGACCTGGATGTCTCGGCTGAGCTCCCGCCGGGCACGCGGGCGAAGGCGGGTGATCGACCGACCGTCGAACCGGATGTCTCCGCCGGCGATCGGAGCCAGCCCGAGCACGGCGCGACCGATCGTGCTCTTCCCCGATCCCGATTCACCCACAAGTCCCAGCGTCTCGCCGGCCGCAATTCGCAGGTTGACCTCGTGGAGTGCACGGAATGGATGCCGGCGGCTCGCTCTATTGGGATACTCGACAACGAGGTCCTCGATCACCAGCAGATCTTCGGGCATCTCGCCTACGGCTTCCGGATCCAGCGCATCGTTCATGGCAGCCGCCCTTCGATCTGGTCCACATCCATAGCGTCACTGAGCGTGGTCAGTTCCGTCTTCTCGGCCAGCGTCGAGTCGAGCAGCAGCCGGGTGTACTCGTGCTGCGGATGATCGAACAGGTCGAGAGCGCCCGCGACCTCGACGATCTCACCCGAACGCATCACCGCGACCCGGTCGCAGATGTCGGCGACCACCCCGAAGTTGTGGGTGACCAGGATCACCCCCAGCCCCCGTTCAGCCTGAAGACTGCGGATCAGGTCGAGAACATCGGCCTGGACCGTGACATCGAGCGCCGTGGTCGGCTCATCGGCGATGAGCAGCTCCGGATCACAGGAAACGGCACCCGCGATGAGGACACGCTGAGCCATACCCCCCGACAGCTGATGCGGGTAGGAGCGATAGACCCGCTCGGGATCGGGGATGCCCACTCGCGCGAGAAGCCGGAGCGCCTCCGCTTTCGCGGCCCGTCGCGAAAGCTTCAGGTGATACCGCATGGGCTCGACCAGTTGGTAGCCGATCCGGAACGCTGGATCGAGATTGCTCATCGGCTCCTGAGGGATGTAACCGATTCGTGAACCCCGCAACTCGTTGCGTTGCTTCGCGGACCATCCCTGCAGGTCGACACCAGCGAAGACGAGCGTGTCGGCTTGCAGCTTTGCCTCAGGGGGGAGGAGACCCAGAACCGAGAAGGCGGTCTGCGACTTTCCGGATCCAGACTCACCGACCAGGCCGAGGATCTCGCCCTTGCGGAGGGTGAGCGACACACCCCGGACCACGACGGACTCGGACCCGTCGGCACGAGGGTAGGCGACACGCAGATTTGCGATCTCCAGAAGGGAATCCGGGTCTCTCATGATCGCCGGGGATCCCGCCGGGCTGGACTCGCGTTCAGGAGTCGCCTGGCGAGCGGCGGTCGGAACCGGTTTGACCTTCCGCTTGCGTGCGGTGCTGCCGCCGTAGTCCGCCAGCGCGTCACGGATACCGTTGCCGATGAGCGTGAACGCCATGACGGTGAGGACCAGCGCCACGCTGGGCCAGATCAGAAGCCAGGGCGCGTTGTAGATGTTCTGGGATGCATCCGAGAGCATCAGGCCCCAGCTCGCCTTATCAGCGGAGCCGAGTCCGAGGAAGGCGATCCCCGCCTCGATGCCGATGCCGGCGGATGCCAGCAGAGCCGCCTGAATGATCGTGGGCGTGATGACCACGGGAAGGATGTGCCGGCGCATGATGCGGGTATCGCGGAGCCCGGATACCTTCGCCGCATCCACGTACAGCTCCTCCCGCACCGCTCGAACGGAGCCGCGGACGAGTAGGAACACCGAGGGTGCGATGAGTACGCCGAACACTGCAAGGGCCAATGTGGTGCTGCGTCCGACCCGGGCAAGGATCACCAGCAGCAGCACGATCGCCGGCAAGGACAACAGCACGCCGCTGATCCACATGGCGGTTCCGTCGATCCAGCCGCGGCGGTAGCCGGCCAAGAGGCCGGCGGGCACGCCGATCAGCAGGCTGACGGCAACCACGATGGCGGCGCTCGAGAGGCTGGTCTGTGCGCCGTAGAGGAGATTGGCGAGCACATCCTTTCCGACCCCGTCGGCACCGAGCGGGTGTTCGGGGGTGAAGGGCGGGGCGAGGACGTCGGCGAGTTTCGTGGCAGTGGGATCGTACGGCGTCAGCAGCGGGGCAAAGATGGCAGCGAGCAGGACGAGGACGAGGAAGATGAGGGAGATGAGCGCGGCGGGCTCACGGAGCGTGCGACGCACCACGCCGTGGCGGCGGATGGGGTCATCGATGACATCGAGCGACTCGCGCGTACCTGTGACAAGGCCCACGGTCATGAGACACGCACCTTCGGGTTGACCCAGCCTTGGGCGAGATCCACGACGAGATTCACGATCACGACGAGGATGACGGTGACGACGACGATTCCGAGGACGATGGGGAGGTCACCTCGTGTGGCGGAAATGTTCGCCTGTGTCCCGATGCCGGGAATGTTGAACACCTTCTCGACGATCACCGATCCGGAGATCGACACGATGAACATCAGCGACACGATGGTCAGTGTGGGACCTGCGGCGCTTCGAAGGGCGTGCTTGAGCAGCACGCTTCTGTCGGGCAGACCTCGGCTTCGGAGTGTTCGGACGTAGTCCTGGCGGAGCACGTCGATCATCGATCCTCGGATCTGCAGGGCGATCGATGCGATCGCGCCGAGCGCGAGGGCGATCACCGGCAATGTGATCGATGCGAGCCAGTCACCGGGTGATGTGGTCAGGGATGTGTAGCCCGTCGCGGGGAACAAGCCCAGCTGGACGGCGAATATCAGAGCGAGAAACAACGCGACCAGGAATCCCGGCACCGCCTGCACGAAGGTGGAGACCACCTGCAAGCCGCTGTCGACGGCCCCCCGACGAAGGGCGGCGATGACACCGATAATGGTTCCGACGACGACTGCGACCAGGATTGCGCCGAGGACCATTGAGAGGGTCGGCGGCAGGGTGAAGGCCACTGCCTCCGTGACAGGCTGGTTCGTGTACCAGGACTTGCCGAGGTCGCCGCGGACGGCGCCGGCGAGCCATTGAGTGTATTGAACAAGAACGGGTTGGTCGAGCCCGAGTTCGGCGCGCTTCGCTTCGACCTGCTCGACGGACGCGACCGGACCGAGGATCTGACGGGCCGGGTCCTGCCCGGTCACGCTGAGCAGGAAGAATGTGGCCGTCGCCACGACGAAGAGCAGCACGAGTCCCGAGCCCAGCCTGCGCAAGATGAAGAACAACATCGGCAGCTCCTAAGGGGATGGTTGGTGGAGAAACGGGGGTCGACGTCGCAGTGCGGGCCGACCCCCGTCGACGTCACTCCGCGGGGGCGAAGTTCCAGATCGGCGGTACCGTCGAGAACTTCTGAGGTGTGACGCTGATGTCGGAACTCACCGCAAACAGGTTGTTTGACTGGATGTACGGGGCGAACCAGGCCTGGTCCACGATGTACTCGTTCAGCTCTCGGAAGGTCGCCGTCTGCTCCTCAGCGGTCTGCCCCTGCGCCTCGTCGACAAGCGACACGATCGTCGGGTCGGCGACGTGGAAGGTGTTCCACAGCGCCTCCGGGGTGAGCGCGAGTTGAGCGAAGTCCCACGGACGTTGTGTGTTGAGGCCGAAGATCGCCGCCGGATACTTCGCCGAAAGCAGGTCGGAGATGAAGGTCTCGCCGTTGACAGGCTGGTAATCGGGCGTCACGCCGATYGCGGTGAGTGCTTCCGAGACCGCGGCCTGCTGGTCAGGGAAGACGGGCGATACGTCGGGCATCGGGAGGCTGAAACCATCGGCGTACCCCGCGTCGGCGAGCAACCCCTTTGCCTTCTCGACGTTGTAGGCGTACTGCTCGTCGAGGGCCGGGTCGAAGACGTCGCTGGAGACGCTGAATGACTGCGACGTCGCCGTACCCACTCCGCCGTACACCACATCCAGAATGCTCTCCTTGTCGAGCGCCAGGTTCAGCGCCTGCCGGACGCGGACGTCTCCTAGAGCGGGAACGATCGTGCCTTCTCGATCGAACAGGTACAACCCGGAGACGGTGTACGCCGGGAAGGACTCGATGGTGAGCCCGGCGGCCTCGAGGCTGGCTGAGTCCTTCTGGGTGACCGTCGAAAAGTCGACCTGCCCGGATTGCAACGCGTTGAGGATCGCGGTGTTGTCGTTGAAAACCGTGGCGGTGATGCTGTCGAACGGGAAGTCGTCAGGGTTCCAGTAGTCCTTGTTCCGGGTGTAAACGTACTTCGCTCCGGTTTGGGATGCGGACTCGTCGAGCACGTATGGGCCCGAGCCGACGGGCTGCGTGTTGAGCTCTTCGGTCCCGAGCGCCTCGGGGCTGGCCAGGCTGCCCGCTGTCCCGCCGAGGTTCGGCAGCAGTGAGGAGTCGGGCGCCGAGAGCGTGATCGTCACGTGTGTGGCGTCAGTCGCTTCCACGGAGTCGATGAACCTCAGCTGGCCGGCCGCTTCACCCGTCCCCTGCTTTGCGAACTCCAAGTTCGCCTTGACGGCCTCGGCGTCAAGGGCGGCGCCATCGGTGAATGTGACGTCGTCCCTGAGCGTGAGCGTCAGCTCGGTCTGCGTGTCGTCGTAACTCCACTCCGTCGCGATGTTGGCGCCCGGCTCGCCTTCGTTGTCGTTGCGGATCAGGGTGTCGTACACCGGCTGAAGGAAGAGGGTCGTCGGTCCGGTTCCGAAGTTGCCGGGACTGAAGGACTCCGGCGTTCCGATAGTGGCGATCGACAGCTCGGTCGGAGCGGTGTCCCCACCATCGGTGGACGTGCCTGAGCATGCTGTGAGGGCGAGCGCGGCGGCCGCCAGAACGGCGGCCGCTATCCGATTGCGCATGGATTCTCCTAGTGCGTCGTAGGGGTACTGCGGGACAGACGTCGGGAGACGTCGGATACAAAGCAGTCGCACCGCTGGCGAATCGACTCTCGTAGCGCGGCGACCGACGATGTGAGCCGGCGGCCGTGCGTTCGAGCGCAAAGGCGCTGCCCGGCATTGTGTGCCGGACGATTGGAATGAACGCACTCGATATTGAGCACGATCACCTGCCTCTCACCTTTGAGATCGCTGATGGATGACTGCGGAACTTTCAGAAACTGACCGCTTCCGGAAGCCGGAAACGGTCAAGACGGCGAACCGTCCTCGCGATCACTTTAGCGCTGAATGAACATAATGGCCAGCATCAGGCTATCAATGGATGTGATTTCCCTTATCGATGCGGCTGACATCTGGCTGATTCGCGCGCAGTGGTGCGACGAAGTGTTGACTCGACACCCGGTGGAGCAACGATGTACGGCATGCTAACGAATTATGTGCATATCGCATGAAACTCTGAGAAGATAGCCATCGGTGACCAAAAGTGTTGCGGGGCGCTCGGGGGTGTTTGCGAGCGCGATCGATCCGTTCTCGGGGAAAGCCTCGCGGACCCGAGGCCTCACGAAGAGCAGTTGCGCAAGTCCGCGGCCGTGGTGTGGCTGGAGCAGTACGAGGTGTACGCTCTCGCCCGGTACAACGAGGTTCACCGCGCACTCGGTGGCTGGGATTCCTTCTCGTCGGCTGCAGGTGTGGGAATGTACGACCTCCGAAGCGGGACGCATCAGCGCGATCAGGCGAAGTTGCTCGAGATGGATCGCCGGATCACACTCGGTTCCGTTCGGTGCACAACAAGGTGCTCAACCCCGGGTTCGTGCGTTCATTTGCGCGACAGTTTCGGCCAGAGCGCGCGCACGCTCATTTCTTCCCTCGTCGACAGAGGACCGTTCGACGCCGTCCCCGACCTCGCGGTCGCGTATCCGAGGGCGGTGTTCCCGGACATGATCGGGGCCGAGATGGGTCTCGAGCCGATAGACACGCTCGCGCTCGTGTTCGGACTCCTCTCCGCCGGCCTTGACACGACGATGCATGCGCTGGGCTGGTCCTTGTTCCTTCTGGCGTCCGATCCGGAGCCATTCGAGAAGCTGAGGGCCGCCACTACCGGTTCGACCGACTCGCGCTGAACCTGGTTCAGATCCTCGGCGACTCCTCATCGAAGGTGCTGACCTCGACGGGGTGCTCTACCTGCGCGACGTGGAGGACGCACGTGAGTTGCGGCGACGTTCGGACTCAGCGAACGACGTCGTCGTCATCGGCGACGGGTCCATCGGTCTGGAGGTCGCGGCAGCAGCTGGATAGGCGGGCAAGAAGACGACGGTGGTCGAGGCCGCTGACGCAGATCGGCTAGACGACCAAGGCCCGCTGCAATGCGGCGGCCCGCCCGACAGGGGTTCCATTGTCGATCCACAGCCCCACGGAAGACGGACCGAACAGCTGTTCCACGGCCAGAATGGCACCTCCGACCAGTCCCTCTAGATGATCGAGCGACGCCGCCCGGATGACGAGATCAGCTCCAGCAAATGCAGTCAGACGAGAGCGGATCTCGGCTTCGAGGAGATCGACCGTCCATGCCCCGACGCGAAGCATCCCGCCACCGATGACCAGCATTCCGGGATTAACGAAATTGACATAGTTCGCTGCCGCCGATCCCAGCACGCGAATGCCCGCCGCGATCTCGTCGTGGGCAACGCGGTCACCGGCTCGCGCAGCGTCGCCGACATCCTGGGCGCTGATGCGTCCGTTAACTTGCATACGTGCTGAGAGCAACGGGCTTTCGCCGACTCTCGCTGACAAACGCTCCACCAGGCTCCACCCAGAGACGATCGCTTCGAGACAGCCGGTACGCCCGCACTTGCAGATGATCGTCGGGTCGTCGGTGACTTTACTGTGGGCGATGGTTCCCGCCGCACCGGAGTGTCCTCGAAACAACGACCCACGGCTGACGACAGCGGCGCCCACTTCCTCGTCGACCAGGAAATATACAAGGTCTCGCTGGCTGCGTGGGTTTCCCTTGTGCCACTCTCCGAGCGCCATCAGGTTCACGTCTCGCTCCACCCACACCGGGACGTCGTAATAATCTCGCATCCACGCCCGCACGCTGAACCCGTCCCAGTCGGGGAGAAGCGGCGAGGACACGAGTCGACCACGCTCGAAGTCAACTGTGCCCGAGACACCGATGCCGATTGCCCATGGCTGAATCCGAGTACGCCGGGCGAGCCGCTCGAACATTTGCTGAAGTGTGGTCAGGGTGCTTTCTGGGCCAACGTCCGCAATCCACTCTTGGTGCAACGTCTCCACGAGGTCACCGGAGAGGGTGGCGACGGCCGCCCACATTTGTGTGGATTCGATGATCCCGACGTAGACCAGGCCAGCGTCCGCACGAAAGCGGAGCAGGCGTGACGGGCGACCAATCTCGGAGGTCACGAACGCGCTGTCGTCGATCAAGCCTGCATCGATGGCCTGTTGAATGCGTTGGGCAACGACCCTGCGACCAAGGCCGGTTGCTTGTTCCAGTGCTGGTCGTGTTGTGGCCTGGCCGCTTCGGATGAGGTTGATCAGCTGACCATGGACGAAGACGTCCTGAGGCGATGGCTGACTGCTGCTCACGGTTTCGCCCACATCACGATTGCTCCCATAAGAGCACCATTCTCCGCTACTGATCTGACTTGGGTGTTCATCGGGAGCTCCTTGTGCACGGTGTTGCCGACACTGCTGCGCAAGGGTGTGTGTCAGGCGTCCAAATATTTGAGCCCGGTACCGACGGGGAAGAGGGGGTTCGCCGTATCGGAGCCTACGTCAGGGTGACTGGCGCGCACTTCGTCCATAGAGCTGGGGAGCTCGATCGGGAGGCGGCCTTCCGGGGTGACCCGATTGAAGAGCGCGTCCAGTAGTGCGCGGTGGGATGCTCCGTAGTTTGCCACGATCCCGGCTGCATACGGCTCGAGCGGCGTCAGTAKGGCTRCTCGATCGAGGTACACATCAAGCAGCACCGGGACGGTGCGCGCGAGGGAGGCGACGTGTTCGACGATGTCCTGCGGGTAATCGAGGCTGCCCTGATGGGTGGTGGCTTCGAGGAAGTAGTTGTTGCGCGGCTCGTAGGCCGCGGCGATCCGGAGGATAGCGATGTCGGCGTCCGAAGGGTCAGTCGCCAGCTGGGCGCCGTATTCGTGCGCCGTGGCCTCATCGAGCCCATCCAGGTACACCTTGGTTCCCGGTCGGAGCGGTAGGACCCCGTCATTCTTCAGCACGGTGATCGAGCGCGCCTGTGCTCGGTGACCCTCGGCTACGAATTCGGCTGCGGCGACGATCTGTTCTGCCGCCACTTCGTCGACGTAGGGCTGATCAAACAAGCCGAGGTCGAACTTCACCGCGAGGATCCTCCGCACGGACTCGTCAATTCGGCTTTCGCTCAAGACGCCCTGTTCGACCAGCTCGAGGACGAGATCGGTTGCGGCCTCGCCGCCCAGCTGATCGACGCCTGCATCGAACGCGCGCGCGACGCGTTCAGCGTTAGTCAGGTGTTCCACTCCCCACGCTTTGGCGGGCCAGGTCAGGTTGCCTACGACGATGTCCGAGATGATTGCGAAGTCGGTGGTGATGACGCCATCGAACTTCAGCTTTTCCCGAAGCAGTGTGGTCAGAATCGTGTGGTTGAAACCGAACCCCACTTCTTCAACTGCTTCCCCATCGAGCGTCAGCCCAACGGGCATGCCGTAGTAGGGCATCATGTAACGCGCGCCGGCGTCGATGGCCGCCTCGAAGGGCTTGAGGTGGTCCGCGAAGCGCCCACCGGGATAGACCTGCTCCTTGCCATTAGGAAAGTGGGGATCTTCCCCGTCCTTCTGCGCCCCACCGCCGGGGAAGTGCTTTGGCATGCACGCGACACTGTTGAGACCTAGCTCGGAACCTTGCATCCCGCGGAGGAACGCCACCCCGAACTCGCTGACGAGGTCAGGGTTCTGGCCGAAGGATTGCAGCTGGCGCGCCCAGCGCGGGTCGGTCGCGAGATCGAGCTGAGGGTGAATCGCGCATGAGATCCCGAGAGCACGGTATTCACTACGCGCGACCGTTCCAAAACGCTCGAAGAGTGCCGTTTCGCCGATTGCAGCGAGACCAAGGAGCTCGGGCCATTGCGAGAGGTGGCCGGCAGACAACGCCATTCCATCATTCGTAGCGAAGCCGTGACGTGGATCGCTGGCGAAGGTGATCGGGATGCCGTGCGGGTTGAGCTCGGCGAGTTCCTGCACTGCGTTCTGCCACCGCGCCGTCTCGGAAGGGGTCGGCAATTCGCTGAGTGTGAAGTGATTGATCATCCGGCCCGCGACGAGTTCTCGTACTGAACCTTCACCAAACTTGCCCGGGGTGTCATGACCGCCCGGCTCAGCAACGGTGATCACGGTGCAGAAGAGGAGGCCGATCTTCTCTTCCAGTGAAAGCCGCGGGACCAGGTCGTCAACGCGCTCTGTAGGGCTGAGTCGACGATCCTCGTACGGGTCCATCACTCCGTTGCCGTTCAAGTCTCGGTACGCGACTCCGTCGTCGCTGGTCAATTCTTTGAGAAGCATTGCGATCCCATCTGTGGCACTGGCCAGTGATTAGGTACATCGTACACCTAACACTTTCGCCCAACGGAGGGCCCCTTGCCGATGGCAATGTGATCGGGATAATGGTTCCCTCCGCGCATCAGGCTCCAACGGACCTCCACGAATACTCGCCTGAACAACGTGGTTATGTACGCATTGCCCTAAAGTGTGGGAGGATGCGACCAGTACCTGAACCGATTTTCGCCAGCCTCTCGACCGCAGTGTGGACTGGACGCCCGCCCGTGACCCGTATCACCGACGAAGCCCCGAACGAAGGACAAGAGCCATCTTGATCGATCCCACCGACCTCTCGGCGCCGAGGGTCGAAGGAGGATTCCTCCCACCCTTCTATCCCCCGACGGTGAGGGCTCGGCATCCCGATCGCGCCCGGTCTTTCGTCGGTGTCACCTACGCGATCGCGCTCGGCTACCGCAACCTGCAGCTCGACCTGCACGTGCCGCTGTCGGCATCGACCGAGGCACCGGCGCCCGTCGTGGTGTGGATCCACGGCGGAGCCTGGATGTTTGGAAGTCGTGAACTGCTCCCTCCGGACTGGGAGCTCGGTTCAGTGGCGCAACTGCTCATCGACGCCGGCATTGCTGTCGCCTCCATCGACTACCGTCACGCGCGCGAGGCGCCGTTCCCCGCACAGTTGCACGACGTCAAGGCGGCGATCCGCTATCTGCGGGCGTTCGCTCCCGAACTGGGCCTCGATCCTGAGCGCGTCGGAGTCTGGGGGGAATCCGCCGGAGGACATCTAGCCGCGCTGTGCGCCCTCGTCACTGATCCCGACATGGAAGGACGACTGGGAGTCAAGCACGGCGACAGCAGCGTGTCGGTCGCGGTCTGCTTCTATCCCGTCACGGACTTCGACCACATGCCGGAAGGCGGATTTGAGATGCCGGAAGCATTCCGCGAGGCGATGATGAATGATTTCGGTGAGATTCCTCCTCCTCCGGAGGCCGAGATACTCCGCGGATCGACCTACACCGCAGACGAGGGTCGCCGCGTCATCTCCGCGCTGACGCACGTGAGCGCCGCGGCACCACCGTTCCTGTTCATTCACGGCGCAGAAGATCGCGCCGTTCCACCACTGCAGAGCGCGCTCCTGTCCGCCGCGCTCGCCGACGTGGGAGTGGCGACCGAACTGGTCATCGTTCCACAAGCATCACACGCGTTCGACGGCGTCGATCCGACGCCGCAACTCGAACGTGCCGTCGACTTCCTCGCCCACCACCTCTTGCGGGCGTGAAATGGGGACCGAGCGCGAAACCGTCCTTCGCTGACGAACGGTGACACCGCGGCCCCACTCCATCGCAAAGGATCTCAATGACAATCCTGCTACCCGAACCCCCCATGCTGGGCGCCGAGGCGGCGCCCGCCCTACGCTGGGGCGTGATCGGCACGGGCATAGGCGTGACGTTCACGAACTCCGTTCAGGCCCACACGCCGCAGCGCGTCGTGGCCATCGCGGGCCGCGATCCACAGAAGACTGCCGCAGCTGCCAGCGCGCTCGGAGTACCCCGGTGGTACACCGACAACCGCGCTCTCATCCACGACTCCGAGGTCGAGGCGGTCTACATCTCGACTCCCCACCCGTCGCACGCCGAAATCGCGCTCGAGGCGATCGCCGCGGGCAAGCCGGTGCTGATCGAAAAGCCCCTGGCCATGAGCGAGGCTGAGACGAGAACGGTGGTGGACGCGGGCCGCAATGCCGGTGTCCTCGTCATGGAAGCGATGTGGACGCGATACCTGCCACAGAGCTCGGTACTTCGAGCCATCCTCGACGACGGGCTACTCGGTGAGCTCACCTACATGCGCGCTGACTTCGGCTTCAGCATGCCGTTCGACCCGGACTCCCGCATGTGGAATGCCCAACTCGGCGGCGGCGCGCTGCTGGACGCAGGAATCTATCCCATCGCCCTGTCGTCGATGGTCTTCGGCGAACCGCAGGAGATCTTGACGTCCGGGACCGTCACGCCGGACGGGGTCGACGCGACCGCACACCTGCAGCTCCTTCACTCCGGGAACGAGGTCTCGCAGCTGACGACGTCGCTACGCGGGTGGCTTGCCGCGAGCGCCGAGGTCGTCGGTACGGGCGGGCGCGTCGAACTCGCCCCCGCGTTCTTCGCGCCGACCCAGCTGACTGTGACTGTAGGGCCGTGGGGGGCGCAGGAGACCTCGACGTGGCGGCATCCATGGCCAGCGGACGGTTCGCGCCCCACCGATGGCTACGCGTACGAGGCGGTCGCTTTCGCGTCGTACGTTGCTGAGGGCAGACTCGAGTCCCCCCTCCACACCCATGCCGAAACGCTGTCCATCGCGCGCACGATCGAGACCGCCCGCAGCCAGCTCGTGGCTGCCGGGCGTTTCGCGCGCGTCACCGCGGCGGAGGAGGAGAAGCCGGGATGAGCCATCTTCGCGCCATCTCCCACATCGCGTTAACCTGCCGCGATCTGGAAACGTCGGTGGAGTTCTACACCGCAGCCCTCGGAATGACGAAGGCCTTCGAAATCAGAGTCCCGGAGTCCCTCGCCGCCCAGGGGCACCCGTTTGCGCCCTTGGTGGGCCAGGTGGCGATCGTCTATCTCCGCGTCGGCGGCCGCAACTACCTTGAGTTGTTCCGTCCGCTGCCGGATGCCGAGACCGGGCGGCTTGGGCCCAACGTGCTTGGCATGGGCTTCACTCACCTGAGCCTTGAGGTGGAAGGGCTGGGCGAGCTGGTCGAGAGCCTGCGGGGCCGGGGGATCGAGATCGATCAGGAGATGAGTCTGAGCCCTGCAGACAACTCCTATCAGGCGTGGATCCGCGACCCCGACGGGCATCGGATCGAGCTGATGGAATACACACCCGACTCGCTGCAGGTGGCCCACTTGGGCGATGACTGACGATGGGGCAGTCGAACTCCAATCCGCAGTTCTCGACATGCAAACACGAGACCCGCTCGCCCAGAACCAGGAGGTCATCATGATCCCGGACCGCATCATCGAGCAGGGCACGCTCACGACTGACGGATCGCGCACGGCGGTGGAAGTGAGGCTCCCGTGGTACCGCGCCCTTCCCGGGTCGTGCATCGCCGGCGCAAAGCTCACAGTCGACGGCGTTACCGCCCCCGCCGACTCGCTTCGCTGGAACATGAATGGCCGCGAGTTCCGCTTCGAAGAACTCGTCGACGAGACCGAGGAGTGGTGGTTTCCGCTCGACTCGGTCGTGTTATCCGGCGAGGTTCCCGTCGAGGTCGACGGCGAGCACGAGGTGCGGGTCGATCTGAAGCTCTATATCCCGTACATCATCATCGACGGCGACGAGACGCTGCACATCGAGGAGCAGGACTCCAAAGTCATGAAGGTGGTGGCGGCATGACCGGCCTGGGCACGCCTACCCAGGGCGTCACGTTGTACAGCTTCACCCGACCCCTCCACGGCCGTGAGTACGACCTGGAGGGGCTGATCCGCAAGGTCGCCGCCGACGGGTACGGACCCGGACTCGAGGTCATTGGATTCTCCAGCTTCCGCGGGTTCCCGGTTATCGCAGACTCCTTCGCCGGCTGGTTCCGCGACCTGGTCGACGAGGTCGAGTTGGTTACCACTTCGCTCGCCGTGAACGCCGACATCGGCATCCATCGCGATCGCCTGCTCACGCAGGATGAGCTCATCGAATACATGACCCTCCAGATCAAGGCGGCCGCGAAACTCGGCTTTCCGATCGCTCGTGTGCAGATCTCGATCGAGCCTGACTCGATGGAGGTCCTGGCGCCCATCGCTGAAGAGCACGGGGTCACTCTCGCGCTCGAGGTGCACGCCGACCAGTACGCGTCGCATCCGCGCATCCTCGCGCTGCGCGATCGGTTCGAGAAGGTCGGCTCACCGTTCCTCGGCTTCACCGCTGACTGGGGCGCGACGACGATCGGCTTCGCTCCGTCACTGCTGGAGGCATACCGCCGCCGCGGCGCCTCGGACGAACTGCTCGCTCAGGTCGTCGAGCTCTGGAACGGCTACTACGCCGAAGGCCCTCCCGCCGATCAGGCCGAGCATGGCAAGCGATTCGGGTCGTTCATCGGACTCGCCGCGCGGAACGGCCGTCCCGACCTCGGCATCGACCTCGGCATCAACGGCACCGGACTATTCGGCCCCGCGCGCGTGGACGACTGGCTCGAGATCATGCCGTGGGTCCGGCACGTGCACGGCAAGTTCTTCGGCATCGACGAGCACGGTGAGGAGCCGTCAGTCCCGGTCCGCGCGCTCGTCCAGATGCTCGTGGACAACGGCTACTCCGGTGCGATCTCCAGCGAGTACGAAGGCTGGCACTGGAACTACTGGGAAAGCCCATTCGAGCTCGTCGGCGGCGAGCAGGCCGTGCAACGCTCTGCTGCCACGGCTGCAGGTTCTCGTATGATCACCGACGCCCGTGAAGCGCGCGGCATCCTCTCGGCGCACCTCGGTCACCTCGCATGAACCCCTCGCTACGCGCACTTCCTTCATCTGTCGCCACGAGAGAACCAGGTTCGTTCTGTTGAACTCAATGCCGTTGCCCCCTTGGAGACTCCGTCTCCTCATGGTTTCCCTGCTCACCGTGTCGTTCCTGGGCGCCCTCGATCACACGGTCGTTGCGACCTCGCTCGCGACGGTCAGCGGTGAGCTCGGCGCCGTTCAGCAAATGAGCTGGGTTCTCGTGCCCTATACCCTCGCGAGCACCGTGATGCTGCCCGTCCTGGGCAAGCTCGGCGACATGGTCGGCACCCGGCTGGTCTTCTTGGTGAGCCTGATCCTCTTCATCGTCGCGTCTCTGTTCTGCGGGCTTGCACAGGACATAACTCAGCTGGCGATCGCGCGCGTCGTGCAGGGCGCTGCCTCTGCAGGTCTGATGTTGATGCCGCAGACGATCGTGGGCACAGTCATCCCGCCCAGGGAGCGACCGCGCGTGCTCTCGATGCTCGGTGCGGCTTTCCCGGTGGCAATTCTGATAGGCCCCATCCTGGGGGGTCTGATCACGGACGTGTGGGGATGGCGATGGGTCTTCTGGATCAACATTCCCGTCGGCATCGTCGCGCTCGTACTCGCCTTCATCGCCGTCCCCCATATCGGCAGCCGATCCCCTCGCAGGTTCGACATAGCGGGCGCGCTGGTGCTCGGCGTTTCCATTACCGCAATCGTGTTCGCGGCCAGCTGGGCGAGCACGGACGGGCTCAGCGCGGCGGCGCCGGTATCTATCGCCGCGGCCATCGCGCTGCTCACGCTCGTGGCGTTCATCATCATCGAGTTGCGAGTGCCCGATCCGCTCGTGCCAATGCGTCACTTCGCGGACCGCACCATTGTGCTCTCCATCGCCCTGTCGACCGTGGTCGGTGTGGGGCTCTTCTCCGTCGTGGCCTATGTGCCGACCTACATACAGATGGCCTATCGCACTTCAGCGACAGTCTCGGGGATGGTGCCGATCGCGACCGTGTTCGGGATGCTGGTGAGTACATTGGTCACCGGCTGGCTCGCGAGCCGGTCCGGCAGATACCGCATCTTCGCGATCCTGGGGACCCTCCTGGGCGCGGCCGGCCTGTTCGCGATGGCGATACTCCCTGCGGGAATGCCACTGTGGATGCCCATCGTGGCCATGGCTGTCGTCGGGATCGGCACCGGGGCGTTCATGAACATCGTCGTCGCGGTGGCTCAGAGCGCTGCGCCGCGCGAGGACACCGGGAGCGTCACCGCCACCGTCGGCCTGGTGCGCCAGGTCGGATCCACGATCGCGACGGCCGTCATCGGCGGCCTGATCGGGGCCGGAGTCGCGGCGCGGCTGCCCGCAGGCATCAACGCGGCCACGCTGACACCCGAAGCCCTCCAATCCGCCTCCGGGTCGGTTCAGGCGCAGGTCGCGGAACTCTACTCGACCGTGCTCGCGCCTATCTTCCTCGGCCTCGCCATCGTGTATGTCATCGGGATCGTCGCCGCGGTTCTGCTGCCCAACGGACGCCTTTCGGACGAATGGGAGTCGCGGACCCAATCGACGCCCGCAAACGCCAGTGTGTGACGGCGGCGAGAGGTGGCTCTGACGCCGACGGCGGAGTTCATGAAAACGTTAGTCTTCTCATCATGGATGCCCCCGACAAAGTACCGGGATTGGTCGAAGTGGCCGCCGTTGCCAACGTAAGTCTTTCGACTGTTTCGAGAGTGATCACTGGTCGAACGCCAGTCAGTGAACGCACGCGTGCTCGAGTGATGGATGCCGTGGAGCGACTGGGCTACCGGCCGAACGCCGCAGCTCAGGCACTTGTGAGCGGGCGGTCGTCGACGCTCGCCGTGATCGCCAAGAACACACTCCGCTGGGGCTACGCCGCAACTCTGCAAGGCATCGAAGAAGAAGCTCGAGCTGCCGGCTACACAGTGATGATCGCGGTCATTGAGTCCAGCGAGCCCGAAGAACTAGGACGTGCAACTGACCTCGTGCGGTCGCAGTCCCTGGCTGGCGCGATCGTCATTGACTTCGATGCCGTCGGCACCGCGACGATGGCGGCATTGCCTCGCAATATTCCCGTGGTCGCCGCGTCCGGAGCGAGGAACGCGTCAGAGGACAGGCCGCATGCCTATCTGGACGACTTCGAGGGAGGTCGTTCCGCAACCGATTACCTGCTCTCGCTGGGTCACAAGACCGTGCAACACGTCGCGATCCCATCCACGAGCAATCATTCGGGGCGCGAGTGGGGCTGGCGCCGAGCGCTCACAGACGCTGGCGCGCCGGTTCCACCCATTGTTCAGGCGGACTACAGCCCGGGGTCGGGATACGACGCTGCGCAGAGGCTACCTGCAGGCACGACGGCAGTCCTCTGTGGCAATGATGAGCTCGCGATTGGTGTCGCCCGCTTTCTACAGGAGACCGGCGTCCGGGTGCCGCACGATGTCAGCGTGATGGGATTCGACGATCAGCCGTTTGCGGCGATGTGGGTGCCTTCGCTCTCCACTGTGCGTCAAGACTTCGTCGAGCTCGGCAGGAGGACCTTTGGTTTGCTCGAAACGTGGATACAGACCGGAGAGATGCCGGTCGAATCGACCGCTGCTCCGAGCCTGGTGATTCGGGAGAGTACGGCTCCGCCGCCCCCGCTCGTCTAGGCGCGGGAGGGGGTGCACCTGGTGCCCAAGCAGCTTTGACCAACGTTTGCAGGAATCCTGCCCCACGTGTATCGTCTGACCAACGTTTGCAGAACGGCAATCGGGTCTACGAAGGAGTACGCGCGTTGGTGATGTCTCTGCCTTTGGCGGCTCTCCCGGACGAGTTCGATGCCGACTCGGCGCGTCGTATCCGGCTCGCCGCGAACGGTGTCGCGCTGATTCTGGAGCTGCCTGCTCGATCGCTTCCGCGGGTAATCCACTGGGGCCTTGACGTGGGCGCGTTGACCGAGTCCGAGCTTGACGGGCTGCAGAGCGCAACGACCCCGCCGAACGCGTCGAACGGGCTGGACCACCCGCGCGCAGTTGCCGTCCTGCCGGAGGCGTGGGCCGGCTGGACGGGCACCCCGGGACTCAGCGGTCATCGTGCCGGGCACGCGTGGTCGCCGCAGTTCGTGCCGCRCACCCTGAGCGTGGCACACCACGGCGAGGGCGGCGGGGTTCTCTCGATGACCGCGCGTGACGCCCAGTCCGAACTGGAACTCAGCCTCGACATCGAAATGCTCCCTTCCGGTCTTCTGCGCCTGCGAGGATCCGTCACCAACCTTGCTGCTGAGCCCTACTTCGTGGATGGTTTGCATCTGGCGCTGCCCGTCCCGGCGTACGCGGATGACGTCCTCGACCTCGCAGGTCGCTGGGCGAAGGAACGTGTCCCGCAGCGCGGCCGTTTCCAAGTCGGCTCGCATGTGCGTGAGGGTCGGCACGGTCGAACCGGTGCGGATGCCGCATACATCCTCTCTGCGGGGGAATCCGGGTTCGACTTCGCGCGCGGGGAAGTCTGGGGCCTGCACGTCGCTTTCAGCGGGAATCACCGCACGATCGCGGAACGGGTATTCACCGGTGAGCGGCTTCTGCTGGGGGGTGAGCTCCTCCTGCCCGGCGAAGTGATCCTCGGCCAGAACGACACCTATGCCGCCCCCGACGTCTACGCCACCTACGGGGACGGTCTCGACGAGTCCGCTGGTCGCGTCCATCAGTTTCTCCGCGCCCGTGACAGGCATCCGCGTTCCCCACGGCCGGTGGTCATGAA